>DAOWOC010000055.1 GCA_030642225.1 Deltaproteobacteria bacterium | reverse complement strand
TGTAGATGCGAATTCCGCCTTGACCTCAGTATTTTTTCCAAGCTTGAAATTTGCATCAAGACCACCAAGGCTGCCTTTGCCTCCGATTTCACCTTCATGAATATATGTTGCGCCAACCTCAAGTTTGTCTTTTATAAGTTTCATGGCCCCACGGCCGCCAAAAACATATGATTTATCCGTTGAGTCTTCAGACTCATAATCAATAACTATAAAAATCGGGTTTAAATTTTCATCTTTGCTGTAAACAGGCTCTTTAAAAAAAATAGTTCCGTCATTATAATCAATATTATAATCAGTGTGTCGGGACATACCTTTTGAAGAAAGGATAACCTCGCTTTTAAACCTGTCGCGAGTTTCAATAACAACCTTTTCAGAATTGATTACAATATTTTCCCTTGAGAGACGATAAAGACCGGATGTGCCGTCACCGCGCAATTCATCCTTAACAAATGCCTGTTTTGTTTCGCTTGCAAAAAGATTTAAACTATATTTTTTATTTTTAAACTCTGATTTAAAACCATTTAAGCTGCGATTATAACGTGAAAGCTCTGTAATGGTAAGTCCGGTTTCAAAATCACCAAACAGGGCAAAAAACTGGCTGCGTTCAATCCTGAGATAGAGTTTTCTTGCGCTGGCAGCATCATAGCGCTGTTGAGTTGCATCCCCGTAAAGCGTATAAAAACTGTCCGGGTCGATTGTCTTAAAAAGTCCGTTTTCATCAAGCGCTTTTTTCTCTGAGTCATAAGCCATGGTTAAAAGCCATTCACCCCTGATCCTGCCCTTTGCAAAAAATGCAATGCGTCCATCCTCATAAATATCATTATCAACATCCGCATCCTTTGCATTTTCCATGTTGCCTGAGATCATACTGTATCCTGCTGTCCCCTCGGCAAGTCCGACAAGTATCCAGTCCCTGTCTTCAGGCTTTAACCATACACGCATCTCCTGCTCATCATCTATAAAGGGCAGATGAAGAACCACCTCTCCAGTACTTGCCGTTGGTTCTAATCTGATCATGGCGATTCCGTCCATGCCCACCATGTATTTATATCTTTTAATCTCATTATCCAATGAAGAGCTTGTGGCAACGGCCTTTAAATCCTCAAAAGCAGCATAAGGAGTATCTATGAAATATTCTCCTCTTACCCCTCTTCTAACCGGCTTGCCATCCTTATCTGTAAGGCGCACGGCTATTTCAGGTATACTGAGACCGTCAGCCACAAGCTTTGATTTATCAATAAGCAGCTCTGCAAGCACAGGCGGACCTGAATAATGCACAACACGTTTAAGACGGCCGGTTATATTATTATTTTTATCTTTTACAACCACCTCAAAATAATTATCACCATCATGCAGATCAACACCTCTCCATTTGCTTATTGCTACTGTTTTATTCTTATTCTTTACAATTGAATCAAAATTTAATCTGCTAACCTCAATACCTTCCAAAAAAAGTGTAAGTTTATCTTTTGGATCATGCATTATTGCAATCTTGATACTCGGGATAGATGGACAGGCATCTTTTTCGGGCCATAACCATTCAAGACCCGGCAGGGCTGATTCTGCCCATGAACTGTTATAATCAGGCATCTTGTCAGCATCTTCATCCTCATCTTCTTCAGTGTCAACTTTTACCTCACGCTCGCCAGGCCGCTCACCTTCAGTCTTGACAGATGCCGTATCTTCTCCCTTGATTATATAATTTTTTTTTGAGAACTTAACTGACTGGGATACAACCTTTAAATCAACACGTCTGTTTAAAGCCTGACCTTCTTTTGTATCATTTGATGCAACAGGCTGATCAGGCCCAATTCCTGAAACTGCGACCTGTGTTTTATCCAAATTATCACTATTTTTAACTAATAAAGCTTTTACATTTTCAGCGCGTGCGAGTGAAAGTGCATAATTATCAGGATAAATATTATGGCTTCTTTGCCTTATCAAAAGGTTATCAGAATGGCCTGTTGCAGTAATATTATTTATTTTTTTACCACTTAAACCCGATCCTATTTTTTTGATATCTTCAATATCCTCCTGCTCTTTGATATCAGCCTCAAATGGACGGAACCCTGGCTGTATAAACAGGGTCTCTGATGGAAGAAAATCTTTAATAAAAACGATAAGCACAATGTTCTCTACAATCGGGGTCCGCTGATTCTTCTTTGAAGGTGTATCAAACATCAATATAGCCTTTGTAACTATTTCACACCTTTTTTCCCCGGGAGCCGGAGGACGTGCTGAAAAATAAACATTTTTTTCCCATAAAGCGCTCACATCTCCAAGACGGAAGGTTAATGTGTTGCCTGATCTCTCCAAAGAACCCTGGTATGATTTATCGTCTATTTTACAACTTTCAGATAAATACTTTATCTCTTGCGGGAGCATGACCATAAGGCGAAGATTTGTAAGCGGGACATCAGAACCTTTAAGCATAACATGATAATCAATGGTATCACTCTTTATTTCAGAGTTTAAAAATATTGTTGCATTACCTTTTTTCCCTGATTTTAGCCCCACATGAAAATCAGCACGCCACATTGTGCTTTTATGCAAATCAACAAACTGGGAATAAGCAGTGTCTCCAAACCGGCTATTTGGCTCACACAACACGGGCTCGTATTTTTCATGCAGACTTTCCGTATCAAGCTGAACAACATGAAGACCATGGTTTACACCTTCAAAATGATACATACCGTTTTCATCTGTAACAACATAAGACCCGTCTTCAAGGTATATTTTTACACCTTTTACACCATCATTTTTATCTGTCTTGATATTTTCACAATTTTCAGCAATCACACGACCGACAATAATACATTTATCACGAAAAAGATCCTCCTGAACCCTGACCGTTGACATTGCAATATTTGAGACATACCCCCCGCCTTTTGCCAGAGCAGTATTAGTCGCATCCCCCAGCACCGAACCGGCGGCAACCTCAAGAACATAACGTATCTCTTTTGTGCCTTTTGACTGCAATTCATCAATTAAAAATTTAAGAATCCTTCCATCAGGAGATATCTCAGGATCAAAAGCATCCAAACCATTTATTTTAACCGAACCTTTTTGATATGAAAAGCCAAGCGGAACCCTGTCCTTCAATATTATATCTGATATAGCTCCCGGCGATGTATTTTCAATTACAAGCCTGTATTGAATAAAATCCCCTATTGATACAACACTCTTGCTTGAAGTTTTTACAAGCCAAAGCCTGCCTAAAGAATCAATCGGGATATCAATATTATGATTTGTGGTATTATTTATTACAAAAATATCCCCATATGAGCCGAGAGCATCAATATTAAAGGGCGCATTTGCAAGTTGTTGCAATTCATTATTTAAAACAATTGATGGGGCCGTATAACCTGCCGGCAAAGTGATCTCATACCTGTAATTTCCAGGGACAACATGTGGGAAACGATATTCTCCATCAGCAAAATCATAAACCGTACCATTACCGTCTGTAACAGAATTGCCTGTTATTATGGTTGATGGAAAGGCTGATCCGTCATCACTCAAAACAATTGCAGGAAGTTCTGTATCAGCATTAATTATAGTAATCTCAATATTGTTTACCGGCCATCCTGTCTTGCTGTCAAATATAACCCCTTGCAAGGGTGTGGGAAGTGTTAAGACATTAACACTATTAGATATGGAACTCATACTTACAGAAGAAACACTATAATCCACGCCGGCTGTATTTGTTATATTTGTGCCTGGCGGCACAGCAAAAAGAAGAGATGGTGCAATAAAATTTAATAATAAAAACACAAAGGCAAGGCACAAAACACTAAAAAACGCACGGGACCGAAATAAAGATATGGATATAAACAAACCCATATCTTCATCCCGAAATCCCGTTTTTTTTAGCTTATGAATAATCATCCATCTCTTTCCTGCCTGCCTGTTAAAAAAAATTGTGTATCTGTTTCAGCTAACTAACCAAAACAGATACAATAAAAGTTTTTACAAAAAAACCGATTTTAAAAAACAACCATTTGCACTACTGAATTATCACATTAAAGGTCAATGTGACTGACTCACCTGGCTTTAATTCACCAACAGTATAGCCAGCTTCAGCAGGCAATACTGTTGCCATGGTTGCCGTGACTGTGCCTCCGGTTGCACTTCCATCATGATCCACACCATCAACGCTGCTAGTTGTAGTATAATAAGAAGGAGAAGCTAAAGCCCTTGATCCACCACTATGTGTTACCTTAAATCCATCACCAGCAGCATTTTCCGCAACGCCGGTGGCCCCAACAATCAAATCAGGATCAATTGCCATATTACCATCCAATGTATCAGTAATGGTTGTAAGTGTTGCAGAAGCATTGGCCCCGGCTGCATTAGTTATTGTGACAGTATACTGTACATAAGCGCCTGGTATATGCTTTGGATTGGTATTAAGGTTAAATGGATCACGAATCACAGCTGATGTCTTTGCTACGCTTAATTGGGCGGCAAGAACCCTGTAAGCATCTGTATCAGAGAATAAACCGTCTCTTGCTGCATCAGTGTCACCCATGCCGTCAGCAAATACAACGTCAACTGCGCCAGGTGTGTCAGCTCCTGCTGTTTGAACAGTTGCTGCTCCCAGCGCACCGGCGCCGCTTCCATCATGGGCAGTGGCAGTTAAAATATGCGCAGAGATATCACCACTTATTTGAGTAACAGGGATGGATACAACTATAAATACAGTTACGCTACCATCAGCTGCCAGTTCATCTATATAAGTAGCTGTGTCTGTTCCGGCCTCATAAGTGGTATTATCGTTTCTATCAACATAGATATTAATATTTGTTGCATCAAAATTATCAGTTCCTCCAAAAGGATCAAGGCCACCTGCCTGAGAAGCTTGTGCCAATGAAAAATCCTGAGTTGTATTACCGGTATTGGAAACAGTAAAAGCTAATACCTGCACAGTACTATTTGGGACCACGTCAGTATAAGCACCACTTAACTCAGCTACGGTTAAATCAACCATGTTATCAACCAAAAAATCGGTACTTGTACCATTCCCTGCGCCAGGGGTTGAATTACCTGCCGGAGAACTCTCAATTGCTGTCTGCGGACTGCCGCCTACATCATAAGCAATAGTTGCAAGGTTTGTTACATTTGTTCCCGAAGCGGTGCCAACAGCCATTGCTGTTTGTGCCATTCCAAACATAAATAAAACAGCAAACAATAAACTAAAAAATATTCTTTTTTGATTTTTTTTCATCTTCTACCTCCATAATTTTATTAATAAAAAATTATTTTAATCGTGCGCGAAAACCAACCTGTCCCTTTTCACCTTTTAAAAGGGCTTTTTTAAATTGCCAGCGAATATGTGTATAATCAGATGCCTTTGCCGGGATCTTTTTGCCGTCAGGATCAAGCACAAAAAGTTTTTCCGGAACATCATAGACATTCCCATTATCAACAGAAAATGTAATAAATGTCCCCTTACCTTTTGCGCTGCCTTGCAAATAGATCATGTGCTTTGGAACAGGATTGTTGATTGTGGCATCCTCAATTGGTTCATTGCCAACAATAGTATAAAAATTTGTATAAATAACCTCATCTCCCGGGACAACCTTTGAGGCAGGAATACGCTTAACCTCCTTTTTCCCCTCCTCATTAAATTCTTCAACCTCTACTTCAGCAATTGTCTTTAATAGAATATCGCCTTTTTTCTCTGCAAAACATTTATTGACGCCAATATGCGCTAAGAACAAAACACATATAAAAACTAATAAAAAACGCTGCATAATTCCTGCTCCTTATGTTTAATTAACAATACCTAATTAATTATAACTTTAAAAATTATTTGATACGTATTAGCAGAAGTCATAGCTCCTAAACTAACAGTAACAGTTCCTGCTGTTGTCCCACCAACATCACCTGCGTCCCCATCAACTACATCCGTCAGAGCTCCGGCGTTTAATGTAAGTGTTGCAGGAGTATAAGTAG
Organism: Deltaproteobacteria bacterium; assembly: GCA_030642225.1. GTDB lineage: Bacteria > Desulfobacterota > DAOWOC01 > DAOWOC01 > DAOWOC01 > DAOWOC01. The sequence goes on along the minus strand of DAOWOC010000055.1, from coordinate 793 downwards.
TATTTGCAGGAATAGCGTCTGCTATAACAACACCTGCAGCTGTACCTGAACCGGTAACACTAATATCAAGAGTATATTGTATAGTGGCGCCGGGGACTGATGATGTTCCGCCAAATGGATCTGTTATGACCTGTGATTTTACAACGGACACGATTGTATTTGCGATAATATAGGTTCCAGCAGCGTCATCATTTCCACCTGATGTCCCATCAACAGCATCAACGCCGCCATCTCCGGTATTTGCATAAATTGTCCCTGGTGTGCCGGAACCGCCTGTATTAGAATCAGCAGTAAGCTGACTGTCACCAAGCAGTCCATCTGCAAGGGCAGCAGGGATATCATTGACCAAAAATACTGTAACAGCTCCATCAGCTGCCAGAGTCGGATCATCAGCAGGTCCTGAATAAAGAGTATCACCGGCATTATAAATATTATCACCATCATCAATATAGATACGACCGTTTGCTGGATTAAAATCATCCCCTGCAAGTGCATTATCAATGCTTAGAGTATATGTATCAGAGCCATTACCTATATTAGTAACTGAAAATGTTAATACCTGATTTACTGCACCGGATACAACCGTCACATTACCGGCATCCTGCCATACAACACTTACATCAAGCATTTCATCCACTGTGGTACTGACAATACCGCTATTTACAGTAAATGGAGTACCACTAATTGTATAATCAGCACTGGCCTGGTTTGTAATTACAGTGCCTGCACTTGTCCCCACAGCCCTTGCTGTTTGTGTCATACACAGGGCAATCGCCATAATACTTAAAGCAAT
>DAOWOC010000049.1 GCA_030642225.1 Deltaproteobacteria bacterium | reverse complement strand
TTTAATTAATTAAAATTTTTTATAAGTATATTTATTATTTATGAAGTTTTTTTTTAATCTTTTTTTTTTTTTTTAATGTTTTTGAATAAATTTTTCTTTTTTTTTGACTCATTTATTTTTTTTTTTTTTTTTTTAGTTTTTTTTTTAAAAAAATTTAAGTTCTTTTTAATTTTTTTATTTTGCTCTTTATAATTCCTACCTTATGAGGGTATTATAATCAAAAACTTGGATATTTAAAAAGATAGATTGATGATTGTAAAGGCAATATTTCAAAGACATCGGAATTAATTGGGATTGAACGAAGCAATTTACACAAAAAACTTAAAACATACGGGTTGATTGATTAAATTATCATAAACCTGTTTAAGGTTAAAAAATGTTAACAGAACAAGGTATTGTAAAACAAAAGAAACATGGATATGCAACAGTTACAACAATACGCAAATCCATGTGTTCACATTGCCTTCAAAAGGATTCATGTACAAACATGGAAGAGTGCAAGGATACAATGGTTGAGGTACTCAATGATTTTAATGCAAAAATCGGGGACCGCGTACTCATAGCAATATCCCATAATACTCTTACTAAGGCGACTTTCCTGACCTATTTTCTGCCGATTTTATCCATGATAACAGGTGGGCTCCTTGGCAATTTTTTATTTTATCAATGGTTTGATTATTCAAAAGATATTATAACGATCCTTTCATCATTTTTGTTTCTTGGCACAAGTATGGCCATTGTTATATTTTTTTCAAAAAAGAAAAAGGTGGGTGAAAGTTTCAGGCCAAAAATAATCAAGATTTTTAAAAATAATATTGAAATCATAAAATAACCCTGCTCTATTTATATTACAATATAGGTTTAACAGGGTAATATTACGGATATTTCTACATTTAATCTCTCAAATCTTTGGCGAACGGAACGCAGCTGAATACGGCTGCTGAATACGGCTATGAATATAAAATATTTGAAGAATATCATATCCAGGTGATTGATACCTGTGCCAAAAGAATAGGCGTTTTGTAATATTTACATACGTTGACCCTGAAAAATACTCCAAGTCAGTTGAACTGTAAAATTCATTTTGATATACTATGTTCAAAATAATGCCCCCGTAAAAACGGTGTGTGAGTTACTAAAAAAATAAACAATTAATAAATGCGTTTAATTCATCTCAATAAACATTGCTTAATAAAATTATTTATTAAAAAAGGATATATTTATGCCTGATGATGCAATCCTCTGGAAGCTGTTAGCAATAATTACAGGTATTTTGGGCTTGTGTTTATTTTTAAAGATACGGATAGAGATAATCAAACGCAAAAAAATTCAGATGGAATTGCTCAAAAATCAAAAGGAACTTGAAAATATAGTTAAAATCAGGACAAACGATCTTGTTGAGTTAAACCAGGAGTTAAATAAGAGCAAAAAAGAATTATACAGGGAAAAAACATTCTCTGATGCATTTATAAACAGCCTGCCAGGAACATTTGCTATATACGAAGAGGGGAAAAGACTTATAAAATGGAATAAAAATCTTGCACTTATTTCAAAGTACTCTTCTGAAAAATTATTGAATTTCAACCCACTTGACTGGCTTGGGAGTGATGAAGAAAAAAAAGATGGGTCTGCATGGTTAAAAAAAATATTGGATGATGGAAAAACAGTCACCATAGAAACGGATATAACATTTGCTGATGGGAGGATAATTCCAATCCTGACAACAGGGAGTCCCTTATATTTAGAAGGTAAAAGATATGCAATATGGACGGCAATAGATATCTCTGATCGTAAAAAAATAGAGGAACAACTCAGGCAGGCACAAAAAATGGAATCTCTCGGCACACTGGCCGGTGGGATAGCCCATGATTTTAATAATATCTTGTCAGCTATTATCGGTTATGCTGAACTGGCGCGATTAAGGATATCCGCCGAAAACAAGGCATTCCCACATATCAAACAGGTGATAAAAGCCGGGAAACGCGCCAAGGGTCTTGTACAACAGATTCTGGCCTTCAGCCGCCAAAGTGATCAGGATTTACAACCTCTTAAGGTTCAACTTATCATCAAAGAGGCATTAAAACTCTTAAGATCAACCATTCCAACCACAATTGAAATAAACCAGAATATTGATCTTACCTGCGGTCCGGTTCTCGCTGATCCAACCCAGATACACCAGATTATCATGAACATCTGTACTAACGCTTATTATGCTATGAAGGAAGTTGGGGGGACTTTGGGCGTATCTATGAAACCTGTCAATCTTACTGATGAAAGCCCTGATAATATAATGGATATTGAGCCTGGTCCATATGTAAAGATCGAGATAAGTGATAATGGTCCTGGAATGACAAGGGATATTATTGATAGAATTTTTGAGCCTTATTTTACGACCAAGATAAAGGAGGAAGGCACCGGTTTGGGGCTTGCGGTGGTGCATGGCATAGTCAATACTCTTCATGGAAATATCATTGTTGATAGTAAACCTGGCAAGGGAACGATTTTTTATATTTATTTACCAATGGTTAAAAAAACCATAACAAAAAATGATACGAAACAAAATACCCCGCCTCCCACAGGCAATGAGCGCATACTTATTGTTGATGATGACAAGATTATAGCTGAATTAACCAAAGAAGTTTTTGATAATCTCGGTTATCATGTTACTGCTTGCACGAGCAGCATTGAAACCTTAAATATATTTCAAAAACAACCAAAGGATTTTGACATTTTAATAACAGATATGACAATGCCTGAGATGACAGGCACAGAGCTTACAAAACAAATCCATGCCATCAGACCTGATATGCCCATTATTTTATGTACAGGTTTCAGTGAACAGATCAATGAAAAAAAAGCACAGGCAATGGGTATTAAAAAATATCTCATGAAACCTGTTGCCATAAATAACTTTGCCAGAGCTGTCAGAAAAGCTCTTGATGGAAAATAAAATAAAAACTGGTATGCATAATGTCGCACTTTATTAAATCAAATAATATTCAGTCTGTTATTTGATTTAATTTTATGATAAAAGAAACAAATCTGAAAATTTTCAGACTTATTATTTTTATATTTTTTAATCTTAACGGAGGGATACAATGGACAGGCAAGAACAAACACAGGATATAGACCTTTCAATTAATAAAGACAACTTATATCGTGAAGACTCAATCACTGATCTCAGGGTAGGCGCTATCAGGTTATTACTCCCGATAAAACCGGATGGGACAGAAGATAAGAGCCGGACAACCAAATTTATCGGGCATACTCAACTCATGTCTCCACAGGGCCCCATACCCATCCAGGCTGAATTGGGAGCAAACAATATTGAAGAGGCCCTAGAGATGTTTCCGGAAATAATGAAACAGAATATGGATGAAATAATTAAAAAAATAAAAGAAATGCAACAGCAGGAACAAATAAAGAAAAAAGATGATTCAAGGATTATTGTGCCCGGTATGTAAAAATGAGCAATAAAAAATGGTTAAAAATGCGATTTAAAAAAAGCAGGGTCTGGGCACTTTGCAATGAACAAGGGGAGCCTGTAATAACAAACGGCAATGCAACAATAAAATATGATCTTTTGCAGACACAGGCTTATTCTCCCCTTTTTATCAATCTTACTAAAATACGCGGGGAGACTGAGTTAAGAGATGATCCAGGCAAGGATACCCGCATTAAAAACAATAAAGCCTTTATTCCATCAAACATAAAAACAAAAGAGCCTGGCAATACAGATGATTTAATCGTTGTTTATACAGACGGAGCAAGTTCAAATAACCCTGGTCCGGCCGGGCTTGGTGTGGTTTTGATGTACAAGGGGAAAAGAAAGGAGATCTCACATTATATTGGCGAGGCTACAAATAATATTGCAGAGCTCATGGCTGTAAAAATTGCGCTTGAACAGATAAAACCGCATGATATCCCTGTTGTAATTTATACAGACAGCGCATATGTTCAGGGTATTCTGGCCAGGGCATGGAAGGCGCGTCAAAACATAGATCTAATCGAAGAGATAAGGGATATTATAAAAAAATTTAAATTAATCTATCTGCTTAAGGTAAAAGGTCATTCAGGCGTTAAAGAAAATGAAGAGGCTGACAGACTTGCGTGTATGGCTATTGAGACAAAAAAAACTCTGAAAAATCCGGATAAATATCTATAATAAAAAAACAAAGAAAGATAATGCCGCATAAATTATTAAAAACAATACCGGCTGTTGATGAAATATTAGGGTATAAAGCCGTGCTTACACTCATGGAAAAAAGCCCGAGAGACCTTGTCAAAAAGATTATTCAGGATGTCTTAGATGGCCTTAGAAAAGAAATTTTAAACGAGTCGATAGACATTCTGCCTGACAAGGCAATACTTGAACTAATGATAAAATCATGCCTTGAGCAAAGGCTGAAGCCAAGCCTTAAACGCGTTATCAATGCAACCGGCGTTGTTGTTCATACCAACCTTGGAAGATCCCTGATGGCAAAACAGGTCATGGACCACATTGCCGGCGTATCCGTATCATATTCCAATCTGGAATTTGACCTTGATATCGGGGAACGCGGGTCACGGCATTCACACGTAGAAAAAATCATCTGTGAGATAACCGGGGCCAAGGCGGCTATGGTAGTCAATAACAATGCTGCTGCTGTTCTGCTTGTATTAAATACCCTTTCAAAGGACAAAGAGGCTATTGTATCAAGGGGGGAACTGGTTGAGATAGGCGGGTCTTTCAGAATACCCGAGGTAATGAAATGGAGTGGCGCTATCCTCTGCGAAGTCGGGAGTACAAACCGGACTCATTCCCATGATTATGAAGATGCTATCAATGAAAACACAGCAATAATCATGAAGGTACACCAGTCTAATTTTGAGATTACAGGTTTTACAAAAAGCGTCATTGCATCTGATCTTATCCCTATTGCAAGAAAACATAATTTATTCGTCTTTGAGGACCTTGGGTCAGGCAATTTCATCAAATTCTCGGATTATGGTCTTAAAACAGAACCCACGGTACAGGAAACACTCGCCCAGGGTGCTGATGTTATTACATTTAGCGGTGATAAACTCCTCGGAGGCCCACAGGCCGGTATTATCATCGGGACAAAAGAGATTATAGACCGCTGCAAGGCAAACCAGATAGCAAGGGCGCTGCGCATTGACAAGATGACCCTCGCCGGACTTGAAGCAACATTAAGCATTTACCGTGATCTGCAAAAAGCTGTTAAAGAGATACCCACCCTTAAGATGATAACAATGCCGGAATCCATAATCAAAAAACGCGCCATTAAACTTTGTGATAAGCTCTCTATGATTGCAGCAGATAAGGCTGATTTTACTGCTGAGGCAACAATAGGCCGTGTTGGCGGCGGTGCGCTGCCAACGCAGGAATTAAAAAGCCGGGCTATAAAGATAGCCCCAAAAAAAATGTCCGCATCAGACCTTGAATCTGCTCTCAGGGGTTCCAGCCCGCCGATAATAGCAAGAATTGAAGAAGAAAAGATAATACTTGATCTGAGGACTATTCAGCCGGATGAAGAAGAGGAAATTTTACAGATTATTACAAAAATTCTACTCTAATAAAAACCCTGTAACAATATAAAAAAGCCGGCCCAAAATGGGCCAGCTTTTTTATTTACAAATTAGATATTTTATCTTACTTATTTTTTATAATTTACCACTATCAAGTACGCCACGGGCCGTATCAACAATACCTTCAGGGAATCCTACAAGGTTGAATACACCTAAGAATCCCACGACCCATACCACAACAAGACACAGTATCCAGAGAAGAAACCCGTATTTTATAAAATCAATGGGTTTTATAACTCGTTCACCAGTATCCGGATATGTGCCGAGTCCGTATACAATAGCGTTATTAGGGGTTCCAACAATCAGGAAATGGGCAAAAGAGGTTGCAAATGCCACAGCAATACCGGATGCCCATGGCTCTGCAGCATGTCCGGTCATGATCCCCATGGGGATAACAATCGGCCCGAGCAATGCGGTTGTTCCGGCATCAGACATAAAATTGGTCATTAGCCCTGAAAAGAAAGACAGACCGACCCATAGTCCAAAACCCTGCTCCATGCCAGCACTGCTAAGAATATCAAGAACACTCGTAGCAAGCCATTGTGCAGCTCCGGTTTCCTTTAATAATGCACCGAGGGTAAGGGCACCGCAATACGTAAACCAGGCATCCCATGAAATTCCATCCAGTATCTTTTTCCACTCAGTAATCCTGAAAATAACAGGGATTAAAAGTGCAAGAAGGGCAGGACCGCCAAGACCAAGACCATGTCCACCGAATATCCACAATAGAAGAATTATCAAAAGCATTCCCATGGCAACATAGTCTGCATATTTCATTTTGCCCATTTTTTTATTTTCTTCACGTATAGCCGCCATGCCCGGGGTCAGATCCTTTGTTTTGATATTTTTTGAGAACAAAACCAGCATGTAAACAGCGACCAGGACTCCCAGGATAGGTACTATTGGAAAGCCGTATTTCATCCAGGTAAAAAAGTTCATGGGCACATCATAACTTTCCCAAAATCCCATCATGATAACATTACGACCGCCTGCTGCAGGAGATCCAACCCCGCCAACATTGAGCGCAAAACACAGGGAAAATAATAAAAATTTTGCCAGGGCAGGGTCATGCGTGATAACACCATTTTTACTTTTAGCTGCTACAGAACCATAATAAACAGCCATCATTACAGGTGTCATAAAAGCACACATGGCATGAGCGGAAATAAATGATCCAATAGACGCCATACTCACGCACAAAACAAAAATAGGGGTATAAAATCCTTTAGTCCATCCCAATATCCAGCTGGCAAGTCTTTTATGAAGCCCGACATCCACGACAACTACGCCCATGACAAGTACGCTGAAAAGGAATAATAGTGCATCTCCGGTAAATATTTTACCAATTTCATATTTTGGGAGTAATTCAAGAAAATAAGCCAGCACAGACATTAAAATTCCGGTTAG
>DAOWOC010000318.1 GCA_030642225.1 Deltaproteobacteria bacterium | reverse complement strand
GGTTGGCAATCCCCATCAATGGATCAATCTTTGCTTCTTTTTTTGCCTTCGCAAGAAGTTTGTCAAACTCATCTAATAATATTTTTTTCACAGCTTTTTTCCTTTTGAGGTGCCAAATTGGCATCTCAAAATTTTAAATTCATCTTTTGTTAATTCAAACATGAAGTCTTCAGAAAAACGGTCAATGTCTCTTCTTACAACTTTTTTTAACTGGCTTGTTTCCACAGCGTAAAGCTCTGCAAAATTTCTGTCCAGCATTACCCTGCAATTCTTTTCCCAAAGGTAAATGCCTCTTTTATGGCATCCTCGTGTTTTAAAATAGCTTTTTTCTCCTCAATTTTTTTAAAAAAAAGTCCGCCTTTATACTCCATATCAAGGGCATCATAAAAATATTTGGCTGTTAACTCAATGCCTTCAAAAAGGTTTTGTCCCTTTGTCGCGCCTATTGAAATTATATATCCCCTGCCGCTGTCATATGTTTTGAGGGCATTACCGGATTTTTCAAGTATCCTTTTATTCCACATGGCCTGTGCCCTGTCCACAAGCGCCTTGGTCTGTGAAGGCAGGCCATAGAAAAAAACAGGGGCAGTCAGAATAATTACATCCGCATCCTGCAACAGCTGATACACATCCTGCATCGCGTCGTCAATAATACATATCCCTGTTTTATCGCACCCGCCACATTCAAGGCAGCCGCCTATCCTTAAATCACGCACATAAATGCATTTAACCTCTGCCCCCGTCTCTTTTGCGCCTGAGATTATTTTGTCAAGCAGTATGTCACTGTTGCCGCCTTTTCTCGGGCTGCCGTAAATACCAAGAAGTTTTGTCATTAATGCTCTCCTGTTTTGATTTAGAAAAAAGTTACATGGGGTCTGATAATCTGATATATATTTATCAAAATTACAGGAGATTATAAATTAATGTATGGAAAATATCAATTTCTGTTCACGCGGTATTCATATTTGTCAGCCTGATAATAATAAATCATGCGCTGCATGCTGCGGCATATATAATTTTATTGATAACAGCCTTGATGCGGTTTTTGAGAGACTCGGACGAAACAGTCTTAGTGCAGGCATGTCCGATTTATCCATGTCTCATGTGAAATCTCACTCAAAAAAATGGCGTAAGAGGGATAATGATGAACAAAGCCGTCTGTTTCCAGTAATCTTTAACTGTGAGTTTGCTGGTTTTATTGATAAAGAAAAAAATAAGGCCGGTTGTCTTCTTCATCCATGTATCCATGGTGACACAAGGTTTATTGAAATTGGATTTCACGGCGTTGATATGTGCCTCAATCATTTTTGTCCATCCTATTTCTGTCTTACGGAACAGGAGAAACTTACGGTTATATTATCGATTGACCACTGGTTTCTGTATGGTCTGGTAATAACGGATATAGATATTGTAAAGTGTTTTGTGGATAATATAAATAATAGCCTTGGTAATACATTTGACCCATGGTTGATTGCACGATCACAGGATTTAAAAAATGTCTTTGCTGATTTTTTTTCTTTTAAATTAAACTGGCCTTTTGCAGATAGTAAAAAGAGGCTTTTTGGCAAATATCGGTTTTATGGGGATGAATATGAGATAAATACCATCCCTTATGAAAAATTAGGTATTCAAAAAAGTGTTTATACCCCTATATTCTTAAGCCTTGCCTCTTTTTTTAATAATTCATCAGAGGTAATAAAGGCCGAAAATATAATAAAAAGCCATGTTCAAAGAGCAGTGGCAGAAATTAACAGGATGTGTGTTTGTGATTGAATTAAGGCAAATATCAAAAGATATCGGCGGGACATCGCTTTTGTATGACGCTGATTTAAAGATAAATCAGGGGGACAGAATAGGGTTTGTAGGGCCGAACGGTCTGGGCAAGACCACGTTTTTTCGTCTGATTGTTGGTGAAATTGATTATGATTCCGGTGATATACTCAAGAATAAATTTTTAAATATCGGTTACCTGCCTCAGGAGGTTTTTTTGCTTGAGGGTAGCACAATACTTGAAACAGTATGTCGGGCAAATGATAAATTGAGCGCTATTGAACAGGAGTTGGATGAGATAAACAGGCAGATAAAGGATTGCGGGGATAAAGAAGATATAGATTTTCTCTTGAATCAGCAGGGCAGGCTGCAAACGCGTTTTGAGGCAATGAACGGTTATTCAATCGAATATGAGG
>DAOWOC010000069.1 GCA_030642225.1 Deltaproteobacteria bacterium | reverse complement strand
GTTCGGCCTGCCTTGAATTTTATAATATTATCGGTTCTGAATTCAGAAAAAAGCTGGTTGTTCCCTGTCCCGGCGGGGTGCTTTTTGCAGGTCTGCCTGTTAATAAATATCTTGAAGTCATAAAAATTGACTAACATAATAAAAGCATACTGTTAACACAATAATCTTAAAAGCAGCAAATCATGCTTAAAAAAATCATACCTGAAATTCAAAGTCTTGGCATCTGTAGTGAAAGCAGTAAAGGAGACAGAAAAGGCGGCGCCGGCCCAAGCGAGGGCAGAACAATCCTGATTAATGGAATTCCTGTTATGGCGCCTATTAACAGCCCCGGTTCATCAGACTCCCCTTTTTCCATGATAAAAAATACCAATGGGGAATATTCCCTTTTTAAAAAAAAGAATGAAATTTCCAGGGTAACCCTTGTGCCTGAGCCTGATTTTTATAATTACAAGACAGAGGATGGAATCCTTTTTAAAAAAATAGCGCTGCTCCATGGAAAAGACTGTCTTGCAACCACTGTATTACAAAAATGCGTTAACTGGGGGTCAAAAAATCAATGCAAATTTTGCGGAATTGAACTCTCTCTTGAAAAAGGCGCGACCATCATAAAAAAGACGCCTCAACAGCTGGCACTGGTAGCTTTGGCAGGGAAAAAATCCGGTATTATAAAACACGTTGTCCTGACAACAGGATCCGGAAATCCAGCAGGAAGCGAAATAAAATACCTTGCAGCGTGTGCCGAGGCTATAAAAGAAGCAACGGGGCTTCCATTACACGCACAATTTGCGCCTCCATCGGACCCATCGCAGATCATGACATTGAAATCCGCAGGGGTGGATACAGTCGGGATACATATAGAGAGTTTTGATTTTAAAATACTTTCCCAAGTGGCCCCTGCCAAGGCATGCCTTGGACTTAAGCAATACACAGCGGCCTGGGATGAATCCGTAAAACTTTTTGGCCCAAACCAGGTCAGCAGCTTTCTGATTGCCGGACTGGGCGAGACTCCGGAATCATTAATTAAAGGCAGCAGATACCTTGCCAGACGTGGTGTATATCCTTTTTTAATCCCATTAAGACGCATTCCGGGCTCGCTTTTAAACGGCTCAAGGCCGCCATCATCAGATATAATGATAAAAATATATAAACAGATAAGTGAAATTATTAAAGAAAACAACATGAGCTCCAAAAAAAACAAGGCAGGGTGTGTCAGGTGCGGTGCATGTTCTGCCATAACCCTTTTTAATTAAAAACAGTATATAAAATACTGGCTTTAAATATCTGATTTTAAAATTCTATGAATAAACCAATAATTAAACTGGCGTTGAATGAAAAAGAAGTGCAGGAGGCCTTTGCCATACGCAGGGAAATCTTTATTAATGAACAGAAGATGTTTAAAGAAACAGACAGGGATAAATATGATGATATTGCGCAACACCTGATATGTATTATTAATGGAGATATTGCGGGCACGGTACGTATATTCCCGACCAAAGGCGGACGCTCATGGATTGGAGGAAGACTTGCTTTGAAAAAAAAATACAGGGGAACAAGTGGCGGTATGCTGCTGGTAAAAGCAGCAATGGAACTTGCTAAAAAAAAAGAATGCAGGCATTTTTATGCCACGATTCAAAGACAAAATATATCTTTTTTTAAAAGGCTTGGGTGGAAGCAGGTCGGCTCATTATTTATTTATAAAGGGCTCAAACATGTTATCATGGAGGCCATGCTAATATAAAACCATTAAAATTCCAAAAAACAAATAAATTACTCAACCCTTCCGAATTCATCATCAAAACGTACTATATCATCTTCACCAAGATAACTGCCTATTTGAACCTCTATAATTTGAAGCAATATTTTGCCTGGATTTTCAAGCCTGTGGTTCTTTGCCTTGGGAATATAGGTCGACTGATTTTCCGCAAGAAACAATTCCTTGTCATCATTTATAATACGGGCAGTACCTGAAACCACAACCCAGTGTTCACTGCGGTGAAAATGCATCTGAAGTGAAAGCTTTGCACCGGGATAAACCTCTATGCGTTTAATCTGAAATCCAGGCCCCTGCTCAAGAACAGTATATGTCCCCCATGGACGATACACTCTTACATGTGTCCTGTACTCCTCTGAACCACTTGTTTTAAGCTCAGACACTATATCCTTTACTTCCTGGGACCTCTCCATGGTAGAGATAAGCAATGCATCGGGGGTTTCCACCACAACCATATCCGAAAGTCCGATAGTCGTAACAAGACGCTTATCAGCGCGGATTAAAGAACCTTTTGTATCAATGGTTTTTACGTATCCGGAGACAACATTTTTATCTTTATCCACAGGCAACAGATCATAAAGGGCCTGCCATGATCCTATATCACTCCAGGAAAAGGTTGCGGGCAGTACAGATGCCCTGTCTGTTTTTTCCATAATACCGTAATCAATGGAAATAGATGGAAGCTTTGCATATAATTCCTTTTTAACAGGAGTGCCCTTTTTATGACATTCCTCAAGCCCGCTTATAAGATCAGGCATATGGGTTTCCATTTCTTTAAGCATGATTGATGCCTTGAAAAGAAAAATACCACTGTTCCAAAAATAATCTCCAGAGCTGATATAAGCCTGCGCAGTCTCAAAATCAGGCTTTTCCACAAAACGTTTTACCTTGTAACCAACAGTCCCTTCAACAGGGGTATCGCTCTGTATATAACCGTATCCTGTCTCAGGAAACCCGGGGTTTATGCCAAAGGTTACAATATAATCACGGATTGCCATGGCGGCTGCCTTTTTAATGGAATCCTGAAAGGCATCAATATCTTTAATAATATGATCTGCCGGCAGCACAAGAATCAGGCAGTCATCCTCCATATCAGCAAGCTCTCTTAATGCAAGGGCAATTGCAGGGGCAGTATTACGGCCTATTGGTTCAGTAATAATATGGCTGTTTTCTTTCCCGTTATTAAACCCAATAGCCTCAAGATGCCTTAATATCTCAAAATAGTGTTCCCGGCCGCAAACCACCCTTATATTTTCATCAGGGACAAGAGGATTTAAACGTTTTACCGTCTCCTGGATCAATGAATCATCACCAATCAATTTTAGAAGCTGTTTAGGATATAATTCCCTTGAGAGTGGCCAAAGACGGGATCCCATCCCTCCTGCCAGGATAATTGCATAAATTTCCATATTCAGCTTGCCTCCTGTACTTTTTAATCTTCCTGAGATAATTGCAATTGATTCTATTATAGATATTATAGATATGGTAATATCTATTTTTTCAAATAAAAGAGATTCTTGACTTATTAACAAAATCTCCTTATAGAGTCAGAAATTCCATACTATAAAAGCGCTGTATATACAAGTTTAAACCTTAATATCTTTAAGGATTGGCATGAGATGAAAAACAAAAAGTTTAAGAAACAGGATATTATACAATATTATGAAAGTTGTGAGATTGATTATAAATTAATCTGGCGTTTAGATCGCTGCCACGCAGTGCACCTTGGGTACTGGGATGAGACGATACAACGTGTTTCAGAATCCCTGATAAGAGAAAACGAAATACTTGCCCAGATAGCGCATATTAAAAAAAATGACCGCGTCCTTGATGCCGGATGCGGTGTTGGCGGAAGCGCAATGTTCCTTGCAAAAAACATAGGATGCCATGTAACAGGTATAACCATAGCGCCGGGACAAGTTGCATCCGCACGGACAAATGCCGCAAATTATGGTCTAAGTGACCTTACTGAATTTCATGAAATGGATTTTTCAAAAACCAGTTTCAATGATCGTTCTTTTGATGTGATATGGGGAATAGAAAGCATATGCCATGCAGACAGCAAAAAAAAATTTATAAATGAGGCATACCGGCTATTAAAGAGTGGAGGCAGGCTAATTATTGCAGACGGGTTTGCATCTCATGACAATTATAATGCAAAGGATAAAAGGACTTTAAACAATTGGCTCAGGGGATGGAGTGTTAATTTTCTTGAGACAAGCCGGAACTTTAAAAAATATTTAAAAGAAGCTGGATTTGAAGATATCTCATACCGTGATATTACAGAAAATGCCATGCCTTCAATCACCAGGCTGTATCGCTATTCATTTCCAGCCATTATTTTTGGAAAAATAGCCGAATTTATCAGGATAAGAAATAAAGTTCAGACAGGCAATGTATGGGGCGCATTTTATCAATATAAGGCCATAAAAAAAGGACTGTGGGAATATGGTATGATATATGCCAAAAAATCATGAATTTAATGTTCTTTCAAATAGCCACGACTTTAATATTTATGTTCAGGGAGAATCCTTACCAAAGAGCTTGTATTTTTTCCCCATCATCTATCTTTTGTATCTTAGGTAAAATCAAGGTAAAAACCGACCCCCTGCCCAATTGACTCTCCACAAAAACTTTTCCGCCATGGCCTTCCATAATGGTCTTTACTGCTGCCAATCCCAAGCCAAAACCTTTTGTTTCTTTTCCCGTCTGGCCCTGATGAAAGGTATCAAAGATATATTCTAGTTGATCATATTTTATGCCAATCCCTTCGTCTCTCATCTTGATAATCACCTCCTCGGTAGTTTCATTAGTTGATATGGTGATTGTTCCCTTTCCCTTTGAGAATTTGATAGCATTGTCCAGAAGATTTGTGAAAACCCTGCGTAGCTGGCGGGCATCAGCCTCGATAATGGGCAGTTCCTTCTCATTCTGCAATACTATTTTGATCCCCGATTGTGATGCTTTCAGCTGATAAGAATCCATAAGCTCCATCAATTCTTTATCAAGAGAGGTGGCGCTGAAGTTTAATTTCAATTTTCCTGTCTGTAACCTGGAAAATTCCAAAAAATCATTGACCAGGGATTCAAGCTTGCCTGATTCATCTTTGATAATGCCAAGATATTTCTTCACTTTTTTTTCATCAACTTGCCTTCCTTTTTTTAAAAGTCGAAGGGCAAATCCTCCGATAATGGTAAGAGAAGACTTCATGTCATGGGCGACCATGGAGATAATATTCTCCTTTTCCCGCTCTAATGTTTTTAAAAGCGAAATATCCTGAAATGCCTCTACACCCCCGATGAGAGCCCCTTTATCATCAAATAAACCTGCCGTACTTATCCTGATCGGAATAGTCTCGCCCCACTTATTTACAATACTTGAAGTTGCAAGGGAGACAGGCTTGTGACCACTGAGAACTGTCAGTAATGGACAATTATCATGACACATGGCGCCTTTGAGTATTGTCCCGCAAGATTGCCCCAGCGCCTCTTCTAAAGAATACCCTGTTAATTTTTCAGCCCATGGATTAAAACCGGTAATTTTTCTATCAGCGGTGACCGTAATAATCCCGGTAGGAATGCTGTCGATGATAAACCTGTAAAATGCCAGATCGGAAGAATATTCGCCTTTCTTTGTCACAATGCTTAAATTTTTATTAACCATGAGATATCCTCCGCATATCCTATTTGACATTTAGCTTTGAATCAGTCGGACGTTCTGACAATACTTGAAAGCAAAAAATATACCCCTCAAACTATATGAAAAAAGTGGGAAGATAAGAAGGGGAAAATAAAAAAACTGAAATTTTTCAATGTGAAAATTAAAATAAAATACAGAATAATTGCAATTCTATAAATCTATTTTTGTCTGATAATAGGAATATTATTTGGGGACAGAATAATTTATCATATTTTTATTATACCCTAATCAAAATAAAATTAAAGATAATTTTGCACACGCATAGCAGAAGGCTCGATTTCCACCCTCACATACATGTTGTTGTTCCAAATGGCGGTGTTGATAAACGCAGATATCAATGAAAAAAAATAAATGAGAGTCTAAAAGCTCATGAAAATAATCAAGTAATTGATCCTTGCTAAGATTATCCATTTAGCTATCAAAATAGTTTCCAATACGTTTTAAGGCTTTTACGTATGCGTCAATGACCTGTGGCTGCACTCCTTTAGGCTTTAAGCATTTACAACGTTTTGTATAATACTTGTTAAATTGTGGATTCTTTGATAACCTGATGTCCATTGTAACCTCTTGGTTTTGAATTAATAAAAATAATCACCTTACAATTGATCTTTTATTTTTCATAATTACAGAGGTTTCAACAATGTCAACAGTACATACCCATAAAGCAGGATAAAATTATGGAAAAACTTATCAAAAACACGATACTGGCCTTATCTATGGGTGATCTTACCAAAGAGGCTACAGATGCAATAGTTAATGCTGCAAACAGCGGTTTAAGAGGAGGAGGCGGTGTTGACGGCGCCATTCACAAGGCCGGCGGGCCTGAAATAATGAAAGAATGCAGGCCAAT
>DAOWOC010000303.1 GCA_030642225.1 Deltaproteobacteria bacterium | reverse complement strand
GGGTAAAAGGATAATAATTATGATTAATGAAATCATGGAAGAAATGAATGAAAAAATGGAAAAGGCAGTGACAAACCTTGTTAAGGACTATGCAAGAGTACGTACAGGCCGCGCATCCATCTCACTGCTTGATGGTATTAAGGTCACATCATACGGTGCCCTTATGCCTGTAAATCAGGTGGCTTCCCTGACAACTCCGGAAAACCGTCTCATTACTATAAAACCATGGGATACAAATATAATTGGAGAGATTGAAAAGGCTATCTTAAAATCAGATTTAGGATTAAACCCTCAAAATGATGGCAAAATCATAAGGATATCAATACCGCCACTTACAGAGGAACGGCGTAAAGAAATAGGAAAACTGGCAAAAAAAATGGCAGAGGATTATAAGGTATCCATACGGAATATAAGAAGAGATTCGCTTGAAACCCTGAAATCCTTTAAAAAGGATAAGGAAATTTCCGAGGATGATTTTTTTAAGGGTCAGGATGATGTACAAAAAGTCACAGATACTTTTATAAAAAAAGTAGAAGCCGAGGCCATTATTAAAGAAGAGGAAATAATGACCATATAATCAAGCGTTATTCCCAATGTAAAAATAAATCTATATAAAAATACCCGGCTTGTTTGGGTATTTTTTATTTAAGATTGACGATTTTTTACAAGTTTATCAAGGTTAATATTGATGGATACTCAATTTTTAAAGTCAAAAAATTTGCCAATGCATGTGGCAATAATCATGGATGGTAATGGCCGGTGGGCTAAAAAAAGAGGGCTGAACCGTCTTGAAGGCCATAATAAGGGTGTGCGAATTGTAAAACAAATTGTAAGAAGATGCTGTGACCTTGGAATCAAATATCTTACGCTTTATTCATTTTCCGTTGATAACTGGAAAAGGCCTGATAATGAGGTAGAAGGCCTGATGGAACTTTTGTTCAAATTTGTCCTTAAAGAAGAACAGGAAATGATGGAACAGGGAATTCGTCTTACAACCATAGGAGATATTAAAAGGCTTCCTGAAAAAGTTTTTAACGCGATTACAGGAGTTATTGAAAACACCGGTAATAATTCAAGGATGAATCTTTGTCTTGCTATCAGCTATGGCGGCAGGGAAGAGATATTGGCAGGAATAAAGTCACTTTGCATGGATATTAAGGCCGGCAGGCTTGATATTGAAACCCTTGATAAATCTTTAATTGAAAAATATTTATACACATACGGAATGCCTGATCCCGATCTTTTAATCCGCACAAGCGGTGAACAGAGATTGAGCAATTTTTTATTATGGCAGACAGCCTATTCAGAGATACTTATAACACCAACCTTGTGGCCCGATTTTAATGTTGAAGCCTTTGACAATGCCCTGGTTGAATATATGAACAGAGAACGCAGATTTGGTAAAACAGGCGATCAAATTTTAATAGACTGAAATATTAAGGAAACTTTTATGCCCATTAGCGATCATCATAAAAGATGGTTAACAGCCATAGTGCTTTTACCCTTGGTTATCTGGATTATAGGCTGGGCTGACATGCTTTTTCTTACTGTATTATTAAGTCTTTTTTCAGCTATTGGCATGTATGAAATCTATAAAATATTCGGGCTTAATCCCTCGGACATACGTTCCATCGCCGCAATTTGTTTCGGCAGCATTATGCTTGTCGCATCGTCTATTTACAATATATCTCCGGGCGGACTCGCAGTAATTTTTCTGTCTGGTATTTTTCTTCTCCTTCTTTTTACCGACCGTTCATCACCCATGGTAAATAAAAAAGCACCTTTGCTTATAATGGGATTGATCTACATACCTTTTATGTTGAGCCATGCATTAAGGATTATGGAATTTGATCATGGCCGAATGTGGTTATTTTATATCCTTCTCCTTACATTTGCAACCGATGTAGGCGCATTTTATACCGGTAGAACACTTGGCGGCCCAAAACTTTTCCCACAGGTCAGTCCTGCCAAGACATGGTCAGGGGCGATTGGCGGTCTTTTACTTTCCTGTCTTGTAAGTGTTTTTATAGGTGGTATGCTGATAGAGGATCTATCAACGCAAAGATTGATTATTTTTGGAGCTGTGATTCCCATAATAGCAATGTTTGGCGATCTCTTTGAGTCCATGTTCAAACGTTCAGGCAATATAAAGGATGCGAGCAATATTCTGCCGGGGCATGGTGGTGTTATGGACAGATTTGACAGTATCCTTTTTACAATTCCGGTTATGTATTATTTGATTACAAGAGGGTTTTAAGTGAAACGTATCGCTATTTTGGGTTCAACCGGCTCTATTGGAACAAGCACTCTTAAAATAATTGCCGATAATTCAGATAAATTCAAGGTTAAAGCGCTTGCCGCAGGCCGTAATATAACCCTGTTGT
>DAOWOC010000343.1 GCA_030642225.1 Deltaproteobacteria bacterium | reverse complement strand
GGCCGGATGCAAGATATACAGGCCCTGCCGAGGCATTAAAAGCCAGCACACCATCTGTCATGGATATGTCTATAAACTGACCTTTGCCGGTTTTATTTCTGTGCATTGCCGCTGCCAGAATACCGATGACGGTATTACTTGATCCTGATGCCACATCGGCAATCTGCATACCGGTCAATACAGGCCCGCCATTTTTTCTTCCAGAATGGGACATAAGCCCTGCCCGTGACATGTAATTTATATCATGTCCAGCCCTCATTCTCATGGGGCCTGACTGTCCATATCCAGTTAAAGAACAATAAATCAGAGCAGGGTTGATTTTTTTGAGATCCGAATATCCCAGACCGAGTTTTTTCATAACCCCTGGTCTGAATTGTTCAAGAAAGATGTCATACTCCTTAATTAGCTGATGAACAATTTCAACTCCTTTTTCGTTTTTTAAATTCAGCGTCATGGTTCTTTTGTTTCTCCCAAGCCAGGCGAGATTAGCGGAAATTTTTTTATCAGAAATAAACGGCGGGAAATGTTCTGCAAAGTCAACACGTGTTCCGGATGAAACACGGAGCACCTCAGCACCAAGATCCGCCATAACCATTGATGCATAAGGGCCGGGCAATAAGGTTGAGAAATCAAGTATTTTCATTCCAGTTAAAGGGCCTGCCATAATAACCTCCTTAAATATAATTTAGTGCCCATCCATTAATGGTCTTTTGCCCCCCTCATTTATGTATGGGCACTAATTAATAAAAATATGTTATAGATTAATATTAGAGTACTTTCTATAAGGGCTTGCAACTGTCTTGTTTGCAAGGAGATTCAATGAATGATTAATGTATTTTTGGTTTTTGGTATCTCTGGGCATAATTACAGCATCAATATATCCGCGTTGTGCGCCTCCATAAGGGTTTTCAAATTTTTTTTGTTTAGGCGATAGCGTGGGACATAAGCTTCATAATAACGAACACCTATCATAAAATAACCTTCTGCAAGTTAATGATTGCCAGGCAACACGGTTGAATATTTGCAAGGTTTATTAAATACATCTGAATTAGAAAAAATTTAGACTCTCATGTTTGAATTTATTTTTCAACATTTTTATAATATGTTATCTAAATTTGAACAATTAAAAAAATACTGTTTAATAAAATTAATGTGTTATGAGCCTCTTGCAGAAATAAAAAATAATTTTAAATTTCTATAACCATAGAGGGTTAATAATTCGCCTGTGTCGTGAACCTATAATGGGGTTGGTTAATAATCATAAGATTTGAAAACAAACAGTTGGACACGATACGGCGCTGAAGATTTTCTGGGCTGCTGAAATACCGCTACACCCTTCGCCTCCATCCGGCTGGGCCTAAGACTTGTCAAACAATTTACTGCATGATACGTTTGAGTCACTTTTAAGAGCATGTGCCGGGCACGGCACACAACCACGCATTCACGCAGGCGCTTGAAAAGCGGCGCTGGTGATGCGGAGCGATAATCGTTTACAGGAAAACTATATGAATAACAAAGACAGACTGATAGAGTTAATCAATAAAAATTCTTTTAAAAAAACAAAAACCCCGACCATTACGCTAACTTCAGGGAAAAAGAGCTGCTATTATTTTAATTTAAAAAAAGTAACTTTTTTGCCGGAAGGTCAGTTTATAATCGGGGCTCTTATGTACGAAAAAATAAAGGAACTGGGTTTACAACCTGACGGAATCGGCGGACTCACCATGGGCGCTGATCCGATTTCCTTTGCAACAGCATTTACATCCCACATCCATAAAGATGACATACAGGCCTTTGCGATAAGAAAAGAACGTAAGCCGCATGGGATGCAACTTCAGGTGGAAGGCAATGTTAAAAAAGGAGATAAGGTTATTATTGTGGATGATGTTGTAACCACAGGAAAATCTACGATTCAAGCCATTAAT
>DAOWOC010000276.1 GCA_030642225.1 Deltaproteobacteria bacterium | reverse complement strand
GGTCTTGAAGTTGATGATAGAATAATGGACAGTATGGATCTTGAAAGAGAAAGAGGGATAACAATTGCCGCAAAAAATTGTTCAGTACGATGGAAAGGTGTAAAAATAAATATTATTGATACCCCTGGCCACGCTGATTTTGGAGGTGAAGTTGAACGCGCTCTTTCAATGGCTGATGGCGCCATACTGCTTGTCGATGCATCAGAAGGTCCCCTGCCGCAGACACGTTTTGTGTTAAACAAAACCCTTAAGAATGGTCTGAAAGTTATTGTTATCATAAATAAAATAGACAGGAAAGATGCGCGTGTTGATGAAATATTGGATGAGATATACGACCTTTTTATAGACCTTAATGCAAATGATAAACAACTTGATTTTCCTTATCTTTATGCAATCGGACGTGATGGTATAGTAAAAAAGAATCTAAATGATAAAAGTGATAATCTTGATATCCTCTTTGAAACCATTATCAATGAAATCCCGCCGCCTGAATATTATGCTGATGAGCCTTTTCAGATGCTTGTTTCTGATCTTGGATATTCTGACTATCTTGGAAGACTTGCAATAGGAAAGGTTTCTAATGGAAAGGCCAAATTTAAAGACACATTGGTCTGTATAAATGACAACGACGAGCTTGTCCCTTTAAAAATATCTAAGCTTCAGGTATATGAAGGCTTAAAGCTCACTGAGACCGAGGTTGCGGAACCTGGTGATATCGTAGTCCTTTCAGGAATTGATGATGTTAAAATAGGAGATACAATCTGTACAAAGGAAGCTCCAAAGGCCTTAAAGAGACTTACTGTTGATGAGCCGACTATTTCAATGGAATTTACAATCAATACCTCGCCATTTAGCGGAACAGAAGGAAAGATAGTGCAATCCGGCAATATCCGTAAAAGACTTATTAAAGAGACTCTTCAAAATGTTGCAATAAAATTTGAAGAGACCGGAGACAGGGATCGTTTCATCTTAAAGGGCAGGGGAGAGTTTCAGATGGCTATACTCATTGAAACCATGAGAAGAGAGGGTTTTGAACTGAGTATCGGTCGTCCAAAGGTAATTTTTAGATATAAGAATGGACAGAAACTTGAGCCCATTGAAAAATTATTTATAGATTGTGATGAGAATTTTTTCGGTATTGTGACAGAAAAACTTTCCTTGAGAAAAGGGAAGATAACAAATCTTGTAAATAACGGGAGGGGAAGGGTCAGGGCTGATTTTTCGATTCCATCACGTTCCCTGATCGGTTACAGAGATGAGTTCCTTACAGATACAAAGGGTACTGGAATTATGAATACTATCTTTGGAGGATATGAAAAATTTCGTGGTGATTTTCTCACCAGATTTACAGGTTCAATAGTTTCAGACAGACAGGGTAAAGGTATTGGATATGCGCTTTTTCATCTTGAACCAAGGGGAACTCTTTTTATCACCCCGGGAGATATTGTTTATGAAGGGATGATCATAGGTGAACATAATAAGGATAATGATATAAATGTAAATCCGACCAAAGAAAAAAAGTTAACAAATATGCGTGCTTCAGGAAAAGATGATAATATTGTCTGCTCACCAATAAAACCCATGACGCTTGAAAAGGCTATAAATTTTATACAGGATGATGAGATGGTTGAGGTTACCCCAAAATCCATAAGGCTGCACAAGAGAGCCTTGTCCATGCATAACAGACGTCAGATATGGTCGGCAAAGAATAAAAAATAATGGAAAATTTGATATATTATGAACAAAAATAAAAAAGAGATAGAAAAACGCCGCACCTTTGGGATTATAAGCCATCCTGATGCAGGCAAGACCACCCTGACAGAAAAATTACTTCTTTATGGCGGGGCGATTCAGCAGGCCGGGGCAATTAAGGCAAAAAAAGCATCAAAACATGCTACGAGTGACTGGATGGCAATAGAAAAGGAAAGAGGTATATCCGTAACAACCTCGGTGATGAAATTCAGATACCGGGATTTTGAGATAAATATTCTTGATACACCTGGTCATAAAGATTTTTCAGAGGACACTTACAGGGTTCTTACTGCTGTTGACAGCACCCTTATGGTAATAGACAATGCAAAAGGTGTTGAACCGCAGACAAAAAAATTAATGGAAGTCTGCCGTATGCGTAACACCCCGATAGTTACCTTTATAAACAAACTCGACAGGGATGGCCTGCCACCACTTGATGTGCTTAGTGATATTGAGGATAAGCTGCAAATTGAATGTATACCTCTTTCCTGGCCTATTGGCATGGGGAAAAGATTTAAGGGCGTTTATAATTTGTTTAAAAAAGAATTACATCTATTCAGCCCGGGCCGGAACACAGTGGTTAGGGATGGTATTGTAATAAATGATATTTCTGATACAAGACTTGATGATATTCTTGGGACACAGGCCAATGAATTAAGAGAGGAGATTGAATTGATAGAGGGCGCTTCGGCCCCCTTTGAACTTAAACATTTTTTAAAAGGCAACCAGACGCCTGTTTTTTTCGGGAGCGCTATTAATAATTTTGGTATAAAGGAGATGTTTGATGTATTTTTAGAGCTTGCTCCGTCTCCAGGCCCGAGAACAGCTGTTACCCGTGAAGTATCCCCTTATGAAGAATCCTTCTCAGGATTTGCATTTAAAATTCAGGCCAATATGAATCCTGCCCACAGGGACAGAATAGCATTTATCAGGATATGCTCAGGAAAATTTACC
>DAOWOC010000260.1 GCA_030642225.1 Deltaproteobacteria bacterium | reverse complement strand
CCCGATTTGATTGTCTGGCTTATCTGCTCTCAAAAAGAAGAGCGGTTCAGGTTGCCTCGTGGGATATGCAGGCGGCCCGTAAAGCAAAAAGCCTTGATGCCCTGTGTGAAGCCCTGTGTGATGATAAAAAAATCATCTGCGCGATAAAAGACATTGAGACCGATTACATACTTATACTTGATCTCCCTTCAGCAGTGTTTGACTGCCTGTATGAAGCGCGAAGGAGAGCGCTTTACAGAATCATCAATCGCTATCCCAAGGCATTTCACCTTTGCCATGAAGAAAAAGGGGCATTTTCTATCTATAAAGTGAAAAAAGGACACCTTATAATCGGGGCAAGAAAGATTGAAAATATTGTAGTATTATTGGATTCTTATTCTGCCTTTAAATATTGCAGGAATTCGGATATTGACATCTATTGGGGGGGGGATATTTAGGGAGTAAGGATGAAATTCTGCTTTCAGGGAGGCTAAAAGATATAATTGAGGATATTAAAAAAATAAGAAGCAAGGCTAAAAGGAAAAAAGGTTGGCTTATGAATACATATATTTTGAGGCGGACGGAAGACTCAGGAAGTAATGTCTCCCCCTCTAAATGCATTCTCGTGCCGAGCGTGCGTAAGAGATAGCCTCTTTACAATGATGAAAAATAAAACAGGAACAGAGCCATTACAAAGGATGCCCTGGCGAACTGTATGCAAAAATATCGGGATTAAAACCATACATGTTTTTATTTAGATATTTATACTTCTTGACTTATTTTTTTGAGTTAATATATGTTAACTGACTAAAAATAAATTACATGTAACTCAGAAGGGAGACAAAATGGACGATAATATTAATAAAAACAGATGTATCGGGCTTGTTGGGCATGGTGGAACAGGCAAAACATCAGTTGGCGAAGCAATGCTTTTTTGTTCCAAGGAAAATTCCCGGCTTGGCAAAGTGGATGATGGCAGTTCAATCCTTGATTATGAACCGGAAGAGCTGAAACGTAAATCTACTATAAGCTCATCATTTGCAAATTTTAAATGGAATAAACATATAATTAATTTAATAGATACCCCGGGTGATTTTAATTTTTTTACTGAATCAAAAAACTGCATGAGGGTTGTTGACGGAGTAGTAATATTTGTTGATGCATCTTCAGGCCTTAAAGTGCAGACTGAAAATGCCTGGGAAATTGCGACTGAATACAATCTGCCAAGGATTCTTTTTCTTAATAAAATGGACAAGGAACGCGCTGATTTTAATAAAACCGTAAATGAGCTCAAAAACACCTTAAAACCCGATATAGTACCGGTAGTTATTCCTATTGGCGCTGAGAATAATTTTAAAGGTGTTATAGATTTAATTGAGGAAAAAGCCTATATCTATAAAAAAGACGGCTCAGGGTCATTCAGCACAGAATCCATACCGGATGATATGGCTGATGAAACCGCATCTCTTAAAGAAAATCTTTTAGAACATATCTCAGAATCAGACGATACCCTGCTTGAAAAATATCTTGAGGGTGAAGAGTTGACTTTGGATGAAATTAAAAATGGTTGGCAAAAGGGGTTCAGGATTCTTTATTTGTACCACTCATTGCAGGAAGCGCATTATTGAATATGGGTATTCCCAATTTAATGGACTATATAAATTCCTGCCTTCCATCACCGGGTGACCGGGGACAGATAAAAGGGAAAGATATTAAGTCTGAAAAAAATATCGAAAGAAAACCATCTCTTAACGAACCGTTTTCCGCACTTGTATTTAAGACAATAAGCGATCCTTATGCAGGCAAAATGACGGTTTTTAAAATATATTCAGGCACAATCAATTCTGACAGCTCTTTTTATAATTCATCAAAAAAGACAGGGGAACGCGCAGGCCAATTGCTTAAACTCCAGGGCAAAGGACAAAAATCAGTGTCTTCGGCAGGACCCGGGGAAATTATCGCCCTTGCCAAATTAAAGGATACTGCTACCGGTGATACCTTATGCAGCGAAAAAGACCCGATTCTTTATGAACCGCCTGCACCTATCCCGTCTCAGGTTGCAATGGCAGTTTATCCAAAAACAAAGGGAGATGAAGAAAAGGTATTTAGTTCTCTTGCCAAGATTGTCGATGAAGACAGCTCTCTCAAACTCGTCCGTAATGATGAAACAAGAGAACAGATACTGTATGGTGCAGGCCAGATACATCTTGAGACTGTTCTGGAAAAAGTCAAAAGAAAATTCAATGTGGAAGGTGAATTACGTCCACCTAAAATCCCTTACAAGGAGACTATTAAAGGAAAAGCAACTATTCACAGCCGTCATAAGAAACAGTCGGGTGGCAGGGGACAATTTGCTGACTGCCATATAGAAATTGAGCCGGTACCTCGCGGTACTGGATTTGAATTTGTTAACAAAATTGTAGGCGGTGCAATACCCCGCCAATTTATTCCGGCTGTTGAAAAAGGTATTATTGAAACATTACCAAGCGGGGCGCTTGCCGGTTATCAAACAATTGATATTAAGGTAACACTTTTTGACGGGGCATTCCATTCAGTTGACTCATCTGAAATGGCCTTTAAAATAGCTGCCTCAACTGGTTTTAAAAAAGCTGTTCTTGATGCCAAACCAGTACTTTTAGAACCAATATTAAAAATGGAAATAATCGTACCCGAAGAAAATATGGGGGATATTATAGGTGATCTAAACTCCAAGCGAGGCAAAGTTCTTGGGATGGATCCTTCGGGCCCAAAACAGATTATACATGCCATGGTACCCCAGGCGGAGGTATTAACCTATGCCACAGATCTGCGTGCCATGACTGGCGGCAGGGGAATATTCAGCACTGAATTTGAGCATTATGAGGATATGCCTCCACATTTACAGGAAAAAGTTAT
>DAOWOC010000190.1 GCA_030642225.1 Deltaproteobacteria bacterium | reverse complement strand
TTTTTATAGCCGAAGAGTTCCGATTCTATAAGGGTCTCAGGTATGCCTGCACAGTTTATCGTTATAAATGGGCTGTCAGGGTTTATAGAGTTTTTTTGAATAGCTTTTGCAATAAGTTCCTTGCCTGTTCCGCTTTCACCGGTGATTAAAACATTGCTCTTTGTCTTGCTTATACGGGTGATCATATGAAAAATTTTTTTCATGGCCGCATTATTGCCTATAATCTCGTAAAATTCGTTTTTTTCATTGGTCTGTTCATGGCTCATCCCTTTAACCTTTAAAGATAATGCAGATTTTATGATTTTTTTCATTTCATCTACATTAAAAGGCTTTGGAACATAATCAAAAGCCTCTTCTTTCATTGCTTTAACAGCTGTTTCAGCGGTGGCATAAGCAGAAATAATAATTACAGGTGTTTCTTTGTTGCGTTTTTTGACCTCTCTCAGGACCATAAGGCCATCCATGTCACCCAACCTGAGGTCTGTAATTACAAGATCATAGGTATTTTTTTTTGATAATTTTAAGGCGGTTTTACCATCCTGAGCTGTGCTGATATGGTAGCCTTCGGCAGTCAGGATAATTTCAAGGAATTCCCGCATGCTGAGTTCATCATCTACAATCAGAATATGTGGATTTTTCATCCGTGATCCCCCAACTTTTATTATGAATTTTTATCTGTTTTTTAAAGTATCCAGACAGGTTTTCCTTTGACAATGGTCATTATTGGCCTGCCTTTTAGTTTCATACCAATAAACGGGGTGTTTTTTGATTTAGACTTAAATTCCAGAGGGTTGACTATAAACCTGGATTCAAGATCAATTACAGTAAGGTTGGCTTTTAGACCTGTTTTTATACTGCATGTTGGCAGGTTTAAAATTTTTGCTGGTTTTAAGCTCATTGCATCTACAATTCTTTCAAGGGATAGATCAGAATTATGAAAACATTTCAATGCAAGGGAAACAGCTGTTTCAAGCCCTATAATCCCGTTCGCTGCCCTGGCAAACTCCAGTTGCTTATCATCCGCATGGTGCGGAGCATGATCAGTTGCAATGGCATCTATTGTGCTGTCGCTTAATCCCTCTATGATTGACTGCATGTCTTTAAACGTTCGGAGGGGAGGATTCATTTTTGCATTGGTGTTGTAACCTTCAACCGCCTCATGGGTAAGAGTAAAGTAGTGGGGGGCTGTTTCAGCTGTAACATTCAGACCATCGGCTTTTGCCCTTCTGATAGCCTCTACTGACTCGGCGTTTGATACATGAGCAATATGAAGCCTTGCCCCGGATAGTCTGGCGAGGGATATATCCCTTAAGATCATTATGGTTTCAGCAGCACAAGGGATCCCGCCAAGCCCCAGCTTTGTGCTGACCCTGCCTTCATGCATAACGCCGTTTGAAGCGAGTTCAATATCCTCGCAATGGGATATTATCGGTACATCAACAAGTTTTGAATATTCAAGGCTGCGTCTCATCATCTCGGGATTTTTAACAGGTCTTCCGTCATCGGAAAAAGCTACTGCGCCGGCCTCTTTTAACTCTCCGAATTCAGTAAGGCCTTTGCCCTTAAGGCCTGGTGTGATAGCGGCAATGGGAAATACATCACAAAAGCCGTATTTTTCAGCCTTGGACAGGATATATTCTGTGACAGCCGCGCAGTCATTAACCGGAATGGTATTTGGCATGCAGGCCACTGATGTAAACCCGCCTGCAACTGCGGCATGTGTCCCTGTTTTAATTGTTTCCTTGTGTTCTTCGCCGGGTTCTCGTAAATGAGTGTGCATGTCAATAAATCCAGGTGCTATAATCGCCCCGTTAAGATCAAATTGTTTGTCTGACGGTATATATTCAGTTATATCAGGAAGATCATGACCTTTTTTTATGACATGTGTAATAATTTCTTTTTCAATAATAATACTGCCCGGGCAATCAAGTTTTATTGAAGGATCAAATAAACGCGCATTTTTAAGCAAAAGAGGCATCAGAATCTCCTATTACATATAGATAAAGTATCGCCATCCTTACAGCCACCCCGTTGTTTACCTGATCCAAAATAAGTGACCATGGACCGTCTACTATATCGGAGGAGATCTCCACACCCCTGTTGACAGGGCCAGGGTGCATGATGATGATATTTTTGGAGGTATTTGCAAGACGTTTTGATGTTAATCCATAATATTTTGAGTATTCGCGTGTGGAAGGGAATAACATCTGTCTTTGCCGTTCTAATTGCAGTCTCAGCATTATAACAACATCAGCGCCGTCTAATGCCTTATTGATGTCATAGGTAACCTTAGCCCCTAATTCTTCTATACCAGGGGGAATCATGGTAGGCGGGCCGCATATGGTTACACCCGCACCCATTTTTGTCATGCCGATAACATCTGATCTCGCTACCCTGCTGTGTGTTATATCTCCGATAATGCTGATCTTAAGACCTTGCAACCCCCCTGTTTTTTCAATAATGGTAAATATGTCAAGGAGCGCCTGTGTTGGATGCTCATGCATCCCGTCTCCTGCGTTTATAACCGGCGTGTTCATGTGGGCGGCAAGGAGATCAGACGCACCGCTCAATGGGTGTCTTATGACTATGGCATCAGGATTCATGGCCTGAAGATTATTGGCCGTGTCAATTAATGTTTCACCTTTTGTGATAGAACTTGAAGATGCGCTGAAATTGATTGTATCTGCGCTTAACCTTTTTTCCGCTACCTCAAAAGAACTTCTTGTCCTGGTGCTTGGTTCAAAGAAGAGATTCATGATGGTCTTTCCGCGCAGTGTCGGCACTTTTTTTATGTCTCTAAGACAGATTTCTTTCATGGCTGAAGCTGCGTTAAAGATTATTTCGATTTCTTCCCTGCTTATTGCGCCCATATTGAGCAGATTTTTGTGAGGTTTAAGCATATAATTTTCCATAAACCAATCTATTGTAATTTAATTTATTATAATTATTTATTACTATAGCAACCAATTTATACAATCAAAAGTATTTTTTCATGATTTTTTTGTCTTATAATGGTTTATAATAAATAAAATATCTTGACACTAGGGGCAAATTTGATAATTTTCACACAACATTATATGGAAATAGCCTCGGAGGAATAAAATGTCATATAAAGAAACACTTAATTTGCCCAAAACAAAATTTCCCATGAAAGCCAACCTGAACCAGAAAGAGCCTGAAATGTTGAAACAATGGGAAGAGATGGATATATATGGGATGATCAGGAACAATTCCGCAGACCATCCTAAATTTATACTGCATGATGGTCCCCCATATGCAAACGGGCATATACATCTTGGCACATGTTTTAACAAGATTTTAAAGGATATAATAATAAAATCAAAACAGATGATGGGATATGATGCTCCATATGTCCCTGGATGGGATTGCCACGGGCTGCCGATTGAATTACAGGTTGATAAAGAGCTCGGGCCTAAGAAAAAAGAATTGTCCAAGGTTATTTTTAGAAAAAAATGCCGGGCATATGCTGAAAAATTTATTAATATACAGCGCAAGGAGTTTAAGCGCCTTGGTGTGTTTGGTGAGTGGGATAATCCTTATTTAACCATGAATTATTCTTATGAAGCTGCAATAGCACGGGAACTCGGCAAATTTGCAGAGAATGGCGGTCTTTACAGAAGTAAAAAACCGATTCACTGGTGTTGTTTTTGTAAGACAGCCCTTGCCGAAGCAGAGGTGGAATATGATAATCATACTTCACCG
>DAOWOC010000283.1 GCA_030642225.1 Deltaproteobacteria bacterium | reverse complement strand
GGCCTCGCCGCTTGCATCCTGGTAAACGGCTATCAATGCAGGGACCCCGCCACCTTCCTGAAAAACTCTTCTTACAAGGTGTCCCGGGCCCTTTGGGGCTATCATGGAAACATCAATATCCTGCGGGGGAACGATCTGATCGAAATGGATATTAAACCCATGGGCAAACATCAGCATCTTTCCCTTTGTAAGATTTTGGGCTATTTCATTCTTATAGATTATTGCCTGCAACTGATCCGGGAGTAGTATCATTATGATATCAGCCATGCTGCTTGCATCAGCCGCACTAACGGGGCTAAAGCCATCTTTGACCGCTAGGTCGTAATTAGGTGTACCCTTAAGTTCTGCTACGATTACATCAACGCCGCTTTCTTTTAAGTTTTGAGCATGGGCATGTCCCTGGCTTCCATAACCTATAACAGCAACCTTTTTATTGTTTAAAATTTTTGAGTCAGCATCCTTATCATAATAAATCTTCATATTATCTCCTTTTTTGTAAATATAATTTTTATATTGAGCCGTATACCTGCTAATCCTTTTTACTCCTGTTTATAGCCACTATCCCTGTTTTTACTATCTCAACAATACCAAGGTGTTTTAAAAGGTCAATTATAGCCTGAATCTTATTTTCATTACCGGTTACCTCAAGTGTATAATATCTCTGGCTGACGTCAATCACTTTGCACCGGAAAATATCCACAATCCGCAGGATTTCCGCCCTTGACTGGGTCTCGGCCTTGATCTTGATTAATGCCATTTCCCTTTCAACAAACTCTGTGTCATAAAAATCTATAACCTTAATCACATTAATCAGTTTGTTCAGCTGTTTTATAATCTGTTCTATAATAGCAGGACTTCCGGATGTTACAAGGGTAATCCTTGATATCTCCGACTTTATAGTCTCTGCAACACACAGGCTTTCGATATTAAATCCCCTGCCGCTAAAAAGACCTGTAACCCTTGAAAGCACACCGGGCTGATTTTCAACAAGGATAGCTATTGTTCTGCGCATAAAAAATCTCCTATACCAGTAACATTTCTGTTATTGCCTTGCCGGCAGGGACCATGGGATACACTCCCTCTTCTTTTGAGACTAAGAATTCCATAATAACCGGTCCGTTTATTTCCAATCCTTTTGCAATAACCTCTTTGACCTCTTTTGGATTAACAGCCCTCAGCCCTGCGGCCCCATATGCCTCTGCGAGTTTTACAAAATCAGGCGCATGCTGCATGTTAGTACAGCTGTAGCGTTTTTTATAAAAAAGCTCCTGCCATTGCCTTACCATCCCGAGAAACCGGTTGTTTAAAATAACAATCTTTACAGGGAGACAATTTTCAACAGCAGTCATCATCTCCTGTATATTCATCTGGATTGATCCGTCTCCGGCAATATCAATGACCAGCCTGTCAGGAAATGCCACCTGAGCACCTATCGCCGCAGGCAGACCGAAACCCATTGTCCCGAGGCCACCTGATGTTATGAAGGATCTTGGGTGTTTAAACTGATAATACTGGGCAGCCCACATCTGATTCTGACCGACCTCTGTAGTAATGATGGCATCTCCGCCGGTAGCTTTATAAAGCATATCAATAACATATTGCGGTTTAATAGAGCTTTCTTCGTCCTGTTTATAATCTAACAGGTATGTCTCCTTCCATTTTTTTATCTGTTTAAACCAGTCATCCCTGACTTTTTGTTGATTATCCTCAAGAGGTTTCTTTTTGAGTTCTTTTATCAGTTTTTGCATGGCATTTTTGCAATCAGCTACTATTGGAAGATCCACAGGCACATTTTTGCTTATGGAGGTAGGGTCAATGTCAATATGAATAATCTTTGCCTTTGGTGCAAATCCGCTTATTTTTCCTGTCACTCTATCATCAAAGCGTACGCCTATGGCAAGGAGCAGATCACAATTACCAACTGACATATTGGCCCTGTATGTTCCATGCATACCAAGCATACCAAGAAAAGATTCATTGTCTCCCGGAAAACAGCCAAGCCCCATCAGGGTAGTCGCAACAGGACTTTTGATCTCTGTGGCCAGTTCCATAAGTTCCTTGTCAGCACCGGAGGTTATCACACCTCCGCCAACAAAAATAACCGGCCGTTCGGATTGATATAAAAGCGTAACAGCCTTATGTATTTGTCCGGCATGAGCTTCATATGTAGGGTTATAACTCTTAAGCTTAATATTTTTTGGATAGATAAATTCACATGAATCCTGCTGAATATCTTTGGGGATATCTATAAGCACAGGACCGGGTCTGCCCGATCGTGCAATATGAAAGGCCTCTTTTATTACCCTTGCAATATCCCTTACATCCTTGATTAAATAATTATGCTTGGTACATGGTCTTGAAATACCTACAATATCAACCTCCTGAAATGCATCATTGCCTATTAAAGGAGTTGGAACCTGACCTGTGATAATAATAACAGGGATAGAATCAAGATAAGCCGTTGCAATCCCTGTTATTGTATTGGTTGCCCCGGGACCTGATGTAGCAAGACATACTCCGACCTTGCCGGAAGCTCTGGCATAACCGTCCGCAGCATGCATAGCTCCCTGTTCATGTCGTGCAAGGTAATGGCTGAACCGTTTGTCCTGATACAGGGCATCGTAAATATCAAGAACAGCCCCTCC
>DAOWOC010000107.1 GCA_030642225.1 Deltaproteobacteria bacterium | reverse complement strand
TCTTCATTCTAAAAAAAATTATTAACATTTATGCATTTTTACGGGGTCCTAATTTCTTATCACAACCATGTTTTAGGGACATGAATTCTGTTACCGGGTTTCAGCTCCTGATCAGGCATCTTGCCTGACTTGATATCATTAAGATTGATCTTGATAATCTTCTGCCCTTCTTCCTCATTACGGATAATACGGGCTCTATTTGGCGCAGCAAATTTGGTAAATCCTCCGGCCTGTATACATGCGTTGAAGATGGTTAAACCTGATTGATAATCATATATTCCTGGTTTTTTAACCTCACCTTCAATTGATATGTAATATTGCAGGCTCTTGTATTCTTTTATATGAATATTCACCTGGGGTGCTACAAAGTAGTCTTTTTGAAGAAGCCCTGTAATCTTCTCTTCAAGCTGAAAGATAGTAAGTCCATCGGCTTTAATAAAGCCTATAAATGGTATATTGACCGTTCCCTGTGATGATACGGTAATATCCGCCTTATGTTGAACTTCACCTCCGGCAAGGATATTAATCGTAAGGATATCCCTGTGGCCGATCTTGTATGCCTTAATATCCCTTGCACTTGAAACAGATGATAAAAAAAAGAGTGCCAAAAACAAACATAAGATCAAGCAGACATACTTCCCTGCCATATGGATTGGATGCATTTTATTCCTTAAAAAAAAGAGAAGGCCATTTAGTTTAAAATATTAAAATCATATTACAAAAGTTCATAACTTAAATCCAGACCAAGCATAAAAAAGGTGTTTTCATATCCAAAACCAGCAAGATTGGAATCCCTTTCCTCATAACCTGCGGTAAAAGAGGGTTTGATTATACCTTTTAAAAAAGTATAACTTATCTTACCAGTCACCTTGTATGTATTGTCATCCCTGGTACTAATGGTTCCTTTATGTGTCAGGCCTTTGTATTTTTCATAATTACTATCTAAATAACTAAAATCAATGCACGTGCCTATCTTTTTCATAAAAACATGGCCAAGCCCAATGCTGAAATAATGGCCGGTAAAATAATCGGCAGCTATGCCGACATTATTAAAATTCTGCTTGGCGCTCAAGGTGACATAGGATTTAGCCTCGCCCAGACCTTTGGGAGGGTTTTGAAACTTTAAAGCAACACGATAGGCAAATGTATGCATATCGTCTTTACCCTTTTCATCAAACCTTCTATCATGATATCCAGCCCCTATCTCATATTGCAGATAATTCAACTGTTGACGAAAAACAACCATGGCCTGGCTTGAATCATAATCAGAAGTAGCAAGATCATATGTCCTGATCCAGTACTGGTATTCAAAATCAAGGCATGTCTTTGAATTAAAATTATAAATTATATCAACAATCCCGCGATCTTCCTTTGAATCCTCATTACGGGATGAATAATAATCAAGTATTGTGTAACGGTAACGTCCCCAGAATGTAAAATTATATACCGCCTCAAAGAATATTGATGGCGTAAACCTGTTTATAAAATACTTTTCACGGAGCACGGAATTAGACAGGGTATCTGATCTCGCGGGATCAATTGTCTTGTAAAATGAGTCCTCAAACCCAATTTTAAGCCTTTCTACAGGCATCATATGAATCCCTGCCGTCAAATCGTGACCTAAAAAATCACCATCATTAGCATCTCTCTCCCCTGCGGGGATACTCCCTTCATCATCAAAATAACAAACATTAAGTCTATAATTAAAAAATGCCTTTGTCTTTGCTGTCTCAAGGCCAAGCTCAATCCCGGGTGAAATCACATAGCTGAAAACATCTCTTTCTTTTTTTTCAGCCTTGAAATAATTATTGTCATGCCTTGCACTGACAGACAATGATGGCTCAACTATGGCCTGCATTGCAAAACCAGCGCAAGGAAACGCAATAAAACAAAGATATGCTAAAAAAAATAAATTTTGAAACATTTTTTGTCTGAACATTTCTATTTCCTTTTATATGGGGCTTGCAGGCTCAGTATCCTTTATTGGTTCTGTTTCCCTTAACGGCAACTCATCGCCAACAGGATATTTAAAATCATCCCATTTAGTGACTTTATAATCAAAGGGTATATCTATATCAACTCCCTCAAGCTCAAGCACGCTCATGGCATTAACAATATCATCATTCATCTTGATGAGTCTCTGTTTCATCTCCAGAGAATGGTTTGAGATTTTAACAACATCCCGCAGACCTTTCACACTCATAGTGCATTGCATAAGCTTGGATGCCAGGATAATAATCTGGGTATTTGTAGCGCCTATCCGGCCGGAAACACCCAGCGCCCTTTTAATCAACCTGGCATCTTTCATCTCCTGGGCATCGGTAGTGGCCTCAAGCACAAGAGGTGCTGCCTGGTTCACAAGATTAATGGCTTTTTTTGCCGCCCTGGTATCACAATTTTCCATAGCCTTTATGGCAATTTGGGATGCCTTGACAGCAAGGGCTTCGGCCTTGTTTAATTTTTCATATGGTGAAGCAGCATTAAGCAAACCAACTGAAAATAATAAAAACGAGCAGCAACAGAATATACTGATTACAGCATGGTCTCTTTTTTTCATGATAATTACCCTTTAAAATTAAAAAATATTATCAAATATTATCAAATATTTTATTTTTTTTCAATACATCTTAATGTATTAATCGTGGTTCTCCTCAAATGTTCCACCCTCCGAAGCGTGTAATGGGATATGGGATCACGCTTTAAATCTTTAATCAGCCATAAAGATCCATAACTTGGGCAGCCGTTTGATGTCCTGAGAGGCAATTCCATTTTAAGCAATGAATCTTTAAAAATATCTTTTTCTTTATCAAAATGCTCTCTTGCCCATTCAAAATTGATTTGCCTTTGACCTGGATCATCATCTTTTTCAGGTGATTGTTCAAGACTATCACCCATATTAAATTGCATTTCCGCCATATCAAATTCCAGCTTTTTAAAGGCTGCAATCATTTTATCCCATAGCTCGGGTATGGATCTGGAATTCCCAATATCTACCTGCAGGTTTAAAAAACTCCGGCGATCATGCGTAAAGCCTGCTTCATCGGATATATCCTTAAACCAGCCCAATAATTTATCATTGGTAAAATATTCAAAATAGCCGATCTTACGAATAAAAATAAACGCAACAGCCATGAGGACAATTAAAAGCAGCCCCGCCCTTTCATCTCTGAAATGCACCATACCCACAGATACGAGACATAGCAAAACTGAAATCCCGTAAATAATTAAAACAGCATTTTTTTTGGAAAATCCTGATGCAACCAATTGATGATGGATATGTCCATTATCCGGCCTGAACATCCTCCTGCCAAGGATAAAACGCCGGACAGGAGAAAGGATGGTATCAATAACCGGTACGCCGAGGGCGACCACAGGGATTAAGATAACAGCACCAAGCTGACTTTTCATGGAACTTAAAACAGAAAGGCCGGCAATCATATATCCTAAAAAATAGCTTCCGCCATCACCCATAAAAATAGAAGCCGGGTTGAAATTATAGCGGAGAAATCCCAGGAGTGAACCTGCAAGGGCAGCAAAATAAAGAGTCGTGAGAAAATCTCCTCTTAACATGGAAAGCAGCCCCAAAACGATAAATGTAAAAAAACATATCCCTGCTGCAAGCCCGTCAAGGCCGTCAATAAGATTAACAGCATTTACAAAAAACAAAAACCAGAATACAGTTATACAATAAGAACAAAAACCCAGATACAGATCAACACCAAAAAAACCAAATATTTCTATCCGAATACCGCCATAAAATGCCAAAGAAGCCCCAAGGATCTGAAAAAGAAATTTAACCTTATGACCAAGTCTTTTAAAATCATCAAATAGACCTACACCAACCGTCAAAAAACCTCCCAAAAACAAAAACAAGGTTTTTTGATCAATCCTGAATTGTTCTGAAATATCTGTATTTAATAAAGAAGTAAATAAAAGGGAAAATAAAAATGCAAAAACAAAGGCTATGCCGCCGCACCTTGGGATTATTGCAGTGTGCATCTTCCTGCTGTTAACATTATCAATAGCGCCAAGCAGTAGTCCAAGCCTGCCGACAAAAGGGGTTATGATAAGAGAAATAATCAATGATATACAAAAACTAAAAAGGATTGTTGTCATTCAAATATATTCCATTTAAAAACAAATCATTTAATAATATAATATATTTTTTTTAATAGTATAATATATTTTATTGATAGTATCATATATTTTTATTCAATTGCCCAATCTAACTGCTTGAAAGCGACCATTTTAAAATATTTTTACTATTGATTCCGGCGCCAAAGCCAGATCCAATTTTGGCCTTAAGCAGAAATGGATAAAGGGAAAATCTCTTTTGTCATTTGTTCTATAATTTTATTGCAATCATATTCTTTATTTAAAAGTGTTTTCATGTTATTGCCAAATACTTGCAATTCACGCTTCGGGGTATTTAAAAATTTTTCAAATCCTAACCTGACATCATTAATATCGTCTGGCTGTGCAACAAAACCAATCTTATTATTTATTACTAAATTTGCGACCTCCCCTTTCATCACACAATAGATTGGTTTACCAGAACCAAGATAAGCTTGAAATTTTGCAGGTACTGTTAAAGAAAAAATTGGCTCGTTAATTAACGATATTATTAAAGCGTCACTCCCTTCAAACCATTGTGGCATCTCCTTTAATGGTCTTCTGCCCCAGAAATATACATTTGCAATTTTCTCTTTTTTAACGATATTTTTTAAGATTTTCAGATTTGAGCCATCACCGATAATATTTAAGTTAATCCGGTCACTGGACTTTGGCAGGAGTGCAAATCCCCTGATAACATTCTCCAAATTCTGAACTTTTCCGATATTGCCCGCAAATGTAAAATTAAAACCCCCTTTTAATGACTCATGAGAAATTGCTCGATCGAAGTTCAAATCAACAGGAGGCCATTGAGGAGAAAGGATTATTTTGGCGTCTGGAACATATTTTTCTATTTTCCATTTAAACCCTTTACAAGAGACGAAAACTGTTTCGCAGTTCTTATAAACAATTTTCACGAACGAATCCAACAGCTTTCCAGAAAGTGCTCTCTTCTTAAACCCATACGCATAAACTGAATCCGGCC
>DAOWOC010000154.1 GCA_030642225.1 Deltaproteobacteria bacterium | reverse complement strand
GTACTAATTATAGGTACTAAAACAATGAAAGTCAATAGAAAATTTGTTAATTAAGTGGGAGGCGAACAAATAAATAATAAACTTAAAACCCAAAATTCAAAACCCAAAACTGCTTTTAAATCACAAATACCAATATCCAATGACAAAAATTTCATCATGAAATATCGTTTGGATATTGGTATTTTTTTTGTAATTTGGTGCTTGTAATTTGTTATTTGTATTTTATGTTTGGTGTTCTTTACTAAGATATATTTTGCTGATATATTAATCGTAATTTAAGTTGTGGGAGACCCTGTTTGCTTTATGATTTCTTATCTTTTTACGCGTTTTTTAAATATGATTCCAATCCTTTTAGGGATAACCATTATTTCCTTTACAATCCTGCACCTTGCCCCGGGTTCACCCACAGATCTTCAGACATCCATGAATCCTGAGGTTTCACTCGAATCAAGACAGCAGCTTGAACGTCTTTACGGGCTTGATAAACCATTATGGCATCAATATATGTCATGGGTAATCAGGCTTGCAAAGCTGGATTTTGGATATTCTTTTGCAACAGATCACAGACCGGTATTTGAAAAAATAATGGAAAGGATGCCGATTACCATATTAATTAATATCCTTTCCATGGTGGTTATTTTCTGTATTGCCATTCCACTTGGTGTTTTGTCCGCTATTTACAGGAATTCTGTCTTTGACAGGGTCACTACTGTCTTTGTGTTTGTGGGTTTTGCAATCCCGGCATTTTGGCTGGCACTTTTACTGATGATCCTTTTTGGGGTTCAACTTGAATGGCTGCCGATATCCGGGATAAAATCACTTGATTATCAATATCTCTCTATCCCGGGTAAAATCCTTGATCTTGCAAAACACCTCTTTCTGCCAATACTTGTCTCTGCATTTGGAGGGTTGGCAGGGTTGTCAAGATATATGAGAGGCAGTATGCTTGAAGTCATCAGACAGGATTATATCACAACAGCGAGAGCCAAAGGGCTTTCGGAATTCAAGGTTATTACAAAACATGCCATGCGCAATGCCACATTGCCGGTTATCACCATTCTCGGACTTTCAGTGCCCGGGCTTATAGGCGCAAGTGTAATATTTGAATCAATATTTTCTATCCCGGGCCTTGGCAAACTTTTTTATGATGCCCTTATGTCAAGGGACTATCCATTAATCATGGGCGGGCTTGTGATTAGCTCTGTATTGACAATGATTGGGAATCTTATGGCAGATATTGCAACGGCCTTTGCGGATCCGAGGATTAGAATAAATTAAATGATAATAAGCGGTTTAAATCATCCATTTTTAAATGAATTAAAACACAACCGGCTTGCAATGGCCGGGGCCTGTATTATTTTATTTCTCCTTTTTTGCGCATTATTTGCGCCTGTCCTTGCGCCATATGATCCGGCTGAAATCAATGTTGCACTTGTGCTTTCTTCTCCATCTTATGTACATTTTTTCGGTACAGATGAATTGGGCAGGGATGTTTTTTCAAGGATGATATGGGGTGCGCGCATATCCATGCTTGTTGGTTTTGTAGCTATTTCAATCTCAACGATTATAGGGGTAATAACCGGAGCAATAGCAGGGTTTTATGGTGGACGACTTGATAGTATTATTATGAGGATAGTCGATATAATGCTCTGTTTCCCGACTTTTATTTTAATACTTACGATAATAGCCATAATGAAACCAAGTATATGGAATATTATGATTGTAATAGGATTAACAGGGTGGATGGGTCTGGCAAGGCTTGTCAGGGCTGAGTTTCTTAGCTTGCGGGAAAGGGATTTTGTCCTTGCAGCAAGGTCTATCGGTGCATCAGATGCAAGGATAATCTTTAGTCACATTTTGCCAAACGCTATGGCTCCGATACTTGTATCCGCAACCCTTGGCGTTGCAGCGGCTATTCTTACTGAATCATCCCTGAGTTTTTTAGGCATCGGGGTTCAGCCCCCTACGGCGAGCTGGGGGAATATGCTGACTGCGGGCAAGGACACTCTCCAGATAGCCTGGTGGCTGTCATTATTTCCCGGGCTTGGTATATTAATTACCGTGCTTGGTTACAATCTTCTTGGCGAAGGCATAAGGGATGCCATGGACCCGAGGCTGCGGCGTTAATAATGGATGAAGGATAAAATTTTGTGGAAAGTCATCAATAATATTTAAAAAAACAAGAAAGCAGATATGGACAATAAAACTATTAACAAGATGCTTAAACAGGATCATCAACACATATGGCATCCGGCAGCTCAGATGAAGGATTATGAAACATTCCCCCCGATCCTTGTTCAAAGGGCCGAAGGCCCTTTTTTATATGATGCTAAAGGACAACGTATTATAGATGCGATTTCTTCATGGTGGTGCAAGAGTCTCTGACAATCTCCTCCCAGATTAAAACAAGCCGCCATAAAAAAGATAAACAATTTTGAGCATATTATTACAGCCAATGTCACCCATGCACCTTTAATTGAATTATCTAATAAACTTTCATTAATCATGCCCGGACTTGACAAGGTATTTTATTGTGACAATGGTTCAACTGCTGTTGAAGTGGCCATGAAAATGAGCCTGCAGTACCATGCCCAGACAGGTAATCCCGGGAAAAATCAGTTTGCAGCTTTAAAAAACGGTTATCATGGTGAGACAATTATGACCTTGGCGGCAGGTGATCTTGGCTTATATAATTCCCCGTTTGTTTCCATGCTTCCTGCAATTGATCATTTGGGGCATATCCCTTATGTGAGCGGGCAGGATGATCCATTATTTATGAATGCAGAATCAGTATGGCCAGAGATAAAGGATTTTCTTGATAAAAAAGCCGGTTGCCTTGCCGCTGTTGTATTTGAGCCGATTGTTCAGGGCGCCGGCGGTATGTTGATTTATAGTCCCGATCTCTTGAAACGACTCAGAAAATGGGCAAATGAAAATAATGTGCATCTGATTGCCGATGAGATAATGACAGGTATGGGCAGGACAGGGCATTGTCTGGCCTCAGAATATGCTGATATTATTCCTGATTTTGTACTTTTGTCAAAAGGTTTGACCGGCGGGTGGGTACCTATGGCTGTAACATTGACCAGCACAGCTGTTTATGATGTTTTTTACGATGATTATAATTCCCAAAAGGCGTTTATGCATTCCAATACTTACTGCGGTAATGCCCTGGCATGCGCCGTGGGAGTGGAGGCATTAAATATATATGAAGAAGAAAAGATATTCGAACGCGTGCAAAAAGACGGCCCCGGACTTAAGGAGAGGATGAGCAGAATAGCAAAAAAGACCGGCCTTCTCAGGAATATAAGGGGGATCGGTTTTATTGCTGCGGCTGACTTATGTGATGAAAAGAACAGGCCGTTTGAAAAGGGATTGAGGATGGGATATCAGGTCTATCAGGAGGCTGTTAAAATGGGCGCTTTGCTACGCCCATTGGGGGATACAATATATTTTCTGCCTCCCCTTAATATACCCGGGCATGTGCTGGATGAGCTGGAGGATATTACATTAAAGGCCATAAAAAAGGTTATTAATAAAAGAATTTTGTAAGAAAGTTGATTATTTTAAAAAATATTGCTGGTATAATATGTAAAAATAAAAGAAGGAGGAACTAAATGGGTTTTTTTTCCAGCAGTAAAAAAAAATCAGAATCTTCTTTGCCGTGTGGCGATTATAAGGCAAAGGTTATAAGTATAAATTCAAGAAAGGGTGGTGTGGGTAAAACGACCATTTCGCTCAATATTGCCGCAGCACTTAGCAAACATTTTAATAAAAAGGTGCTTCTCCTTGACCTGGATCCCCAGGCTCATGTTTTAAAGAGTGCAAACCGGATTATTAATAATGGTTCAACAGAGTTATTCTCAGACTTGATATTGCAGAAAAAAAGAGATGTTCAGGAGATCAGTATTGCGACAAGCATAGATAATTTTTTCATGGTGCAATCAGACCCCGGATTAAACAAGACAGATGACCTTTTAAATACAAAGATTGGAAAAGAATTTACATTGCGTTCAGCCATTAAAGTCGCAAGGACTCATTATGATTATATTATTATTGATACCCCTCCGAATCTTGGTAATTTAAGCATCAACGCCCTTATGGCATCCGATTTTTGCATAATCCCAATGGATTTTTCCATGCTCGCCTTTAAAGGTGTTACAGATATAAT
>DAOWOC010000187.1 GCA_030642225.1 Deltaproteobacteria bacterium | reverse complement strand
GTTTATAATTTTTCAAATGAATCTGAAAAAACCGTGTTGCAGGAACGTCTTTTAATGAACCTTATTGATCTTGGACGGGATCTTGAACAGCAATATAATAATGTAAAATATAATCCTCATGTATTTGAAACATTAATAATGGAACATGGCCTCCTGCTCTTTGCGATAATTGATAAAAAAAACAGGATAATTTATCAGAACCGTCCGATACCTGCCCCATTACGAATCAAGGCATTGCCGGTCATCAAAGGTATTAATGACCTTAGTATAAAATTGTTCCCTACGGGTATGAATCCCATGGGCATAAGGCATCTTGTTTTGAGACGGGAGAATCACAACGGGGCAGTTATCCTTGGTTTTGACTATAATGGGCTTTTTAACAGGGCAGCAATGATCTGCATAAAAAAAGTAATTGAAGACTGGGGGCTGGGCGAAGATATCGAATATATTCAAATTTTTAACAGACAAGGGGATATAATCGTCGGTAAAGGCAGAGAACGGTCATGGAGAGAGGATATCAAACAGGAGACGATAGACGGTCTTTTTTTTGGGGAAAAATCTTTTTTAAAGGATGAGAGACTTAAGGGAGAATGGCATATTATGGAGATAACCTCTCTTTTAAGTTTTAAAAACAATTTTAAAGGCATTATCAGGATAGGGATGACAACAGAAAAAACGCATGCACTTGTTGTTAAAAATCGCATACATATGTTTATTTCCCTTGGACTACTTATAAGTATCGGGCTTCTATCCATATGGTTTTTATACAGGAATCAGAATAACCATCTTGCAAGGATGCGGGAGTTCAGGGATAAGCTTTTAAAGGCAGAGCGTCTGTCTGCCCTTGGCGATTTATCGGCAGGTGTTGCCCATGAAATAAGAAATCCGCTAAATGCCATAAGCATGGCGGCACAAAGGCTTGGCCGTGAATATCTGCCAAAAGATGAGAAGGAAAAATCAGGTTTTACCGATTTGATCCGGCTTATAAGGGATGAAATAAATCGTTTGGATATAATAGTTGAGGATTTTCTTTCCTTTGCAAGACATAAAAAACCGGTATTTTCACCTTACCCAATAACCGAACTTCTTGACAGGACAATAAGGCTGATCCAACAGGAGGCCTGTCCAAAAGGTATTGAAATAATAAATAAATCAGGCGATGATAAAATCTATGTGCTAATGGATCAAGGCAGGCTAAAGCAGGCATTTTTAAATATTTTTAAAAATGCCATGGAATCTATTGAGGGTAATGGCAATATAACGGTAACTTTAGATATGATTGGCAAGAATAAAGTCAGCATAAAGATAATTGATACGGGTTTGGGTATACCTGATGATAAATTAGACAGGATATATGACCCTGGCTACACAACAAAACAAAGAGGCATAGGTCTTGGTCTGCCCCTGGCATATGAGTTTATAAATGCTCACAGCGGTGAAATCAATGTTAAAAGCCGACCTGGCAAAGGGACGGTATTTGAGATTATTCTCCCTGTTTACAGGGAATCTACATAAAAGAGGCAGCTCAATATGAATCCAGCGCATATACTTATTGTTGAGGATGAAGCACCCCAGAGAAAACTCCTTAAGGATTTCTTGGAAAATGAAGGGCATAAGGTCATTTCCGCACC
This sequence comes from Deltaproteobacteria bacterium, assembly GCA_030642225.1. Classification (GTDB taxonomy): domain Bacteria; phylum Desulfobacterota; class DAOWOC01; order DAOWOC01; family DAOWOC01; genus DAOWOC01. The sequence goes on along the minus strand of DAOWOC010000187.1, from coordinate 2,120 downwards.
AAATGGGACAGAAGCCGTAAAACTTGTTAAAAATAAACAGGTTGAGATTATACTTCTTGATTACAGGATGCCTGATATGACAGGGCTTGATGTTTTAAAAGAGGTTCACAAGATAAATCCTGAAATAGATGTTGTGATAATTACGGCATTTGGGACAATAGATACCGCTGTTACAGCTATAAAAGAGGGGGCAAGGGATTATCTTACCAAGCCTGTTGATCTTGATACACTCCTTTTAATGATTAATCGTTTAACAGAGAGGAGGGTGTTTTTAAATGAAAATAAAATGCTTCGTCAGAGGCTTGAGGAAAAAGGGGTCACAAGTGACAGGATTATATATAAAAGTCCTGTTATGGCTGAATTGATAAATCTTGTCGCCAGGGTTGCAAAAAGCATGATAAGCGTTTTAATACTTGGTGAAAGCGGCACAGGTAAAGAGCTTTTCGCAAGGATGATACATACTATGAGTGATCGTTGCAATAAACCGTTTATTGCTCTTAATTGTGCGGCGATCCCTGACACATTGCTTGAAAGTGAGCTTTTTGGACATACAAAAGGGGCGTTTACAAATGCGTTTCAAAAAAGGATTGGCCGTATTGAACAGGCTGATGGGGGAACATTATTTCTTGATGAAGTAGGTGAATTATCGCCTGGGGTGCAGGCCAAGTTTCTTCGTTTCCTTCAGGAAAAGGAATTTCAGCGTTTAGGCGAAAACAAAACATTGGCTGTTGATGTAAGGGTTATCAGCGCAACCAATCAGGAGATAGAGGATGCGGTCAATAACGGAGGGTTTCGCAAGGATCTTTTATATCGTTTAAATGTAGTGACCATTAATATCCCGCCTTTGAGAGAAAGGCGGGAGGATATTTCAATATTAATAGATCATTTTTTAAAAAAATTTTCAGTGGAAAATAACAGACAGGTTAATACAATAAGCAGTGAGGCAAGGGATTTCCTTTTGAAATATGATTATCCGGGAAATGTAAGAGAGCTTGAAAATATAATGGAAAGGGCAGTGGTTATCACAAGGGGGCAGGCAATTACCAGACAAGACCTTCCATTTGGTGATATTTCTTTTGATAAAACTGTTACAGATAAAAAAAAGAGAACGCTTAAGCAATCCATAGATGCCCTTGAGGTTGAAATTATAAGCAATGCCCTGAGCAAGACAGCTAATAACCAGACAAAAGCAGCTGAAAAAATAGGCATCAGCGAAAGAATGTTGCGTTATAAAATAAAAAAATACGGATTAAAATGAGCTTGATAAATCTGCAAAAAACAGGTCTTAATGAATTTTCTTTTTTATATGCCTGCCTTCTTTAAAAAGTTTTTAACCGTTTGCATACCAGGGTTTGTTATTTTAAACATCTTAGATCCCTTTTTTTTATTTTTTAAGAATGTTTATGGTGTATCATGAAATTTAATCATAAACGACATCTTAATGGTTTTCAAAATCACCTCAATTTTTTTCAGACGCTTATTATGTTATTCAAATAATTGGTGTAAAAAAGATAAAATTTTTTTATCCCTGTTATTATTTCTATATTCATCATTCTCAAATTTTGTTGAAGCTGTATTAGATACAGTCAATATGTCTAAAAGTATTATCAATAAAAATTAAAATGTAAATAACCCCATCTTTAAATTGTCATAATAAAGGAGAAAAACATGGAGAAGATACATATCTTAGGAGCTGGTTTGGCCGGTATGATCGCTGCGATTAATTTATCAAAAAAAGGATATGATGTCCTTGTGCTTGAAAAATCAAAAACAATAGGCGGTTTTGGCCCTTATCATCCATCACTTCATGTTACACCTTTAGACATGAAAAGAGTCGCTGATTATATTGGATTTGATATTAGTGACTCTTTTCAAAAAGCAGAAAAGAGCTGGTGTTATTTTAATAATAAAAGATACATTGTACAATCAGATGAATATTGGTGTGTTGAAAGAGGGAGTCGAAAAGGCTCAATAGATACACACCTTTACAATATTGCCATAGAACATGGTGTAACATTTGAATTTAATCAGGATATCAGCACCCACAAAGATCTTCCGCCTGGCAGTATCATCGCCACGGGACATTTTCCAGAGATGTATGATTCATTAAAAGTCCCATC
>DAOWOC010000078.1 GCA_030642225.1 Deltaproteobacteria bacterium | reverse complement strand
CATGTGTGAAAGAGATATAATCATATCAGCCTTTAAAAAAACTTTTTCAGCAATACCAAGCGCACCGCCGATTATCCAGACCATATTGCTTATACCCTTGTTTTCGTGTCTACTGATAAAATCCGCAAGCTCCACAGATGAAAGACCCTTGCCCCCTTTGTCAAGCGCTACGACAAAATCACCCGGGCCAATGACCTTTAGTATACGCTCAGCCTCATTATCCTTGATGATTTTATCCTTAACTCCCTTTTTTATGGGCTCAGGCCTTACAATAACAATTTTTAATGGGATATAATGCTTCAGTCTTTTAATATAGATTTTTTCACCATCTTCTATAAAGGCCTCACGTGTTTTACCTGTGACAACAAAAGTAAATTTCACTTAAAAATTCCGATATTTTTATAATGTCAAACAATATCAGGCGGCTTTTCTGCGTCGCCAGAATACATATACAGCAATGATAACACAGGACGATGACAGGAGTATAATAAGGCTGCTGTTGGTATATTGTTTTACAAGCTCTTCATTTCCGCCTACGAGATATCCGATATATGCAAGGATCGCAACCCATATCCCTGCGCCTATACTTGTATAGAGACAAAACCTGAAAAGATTCATCCTGGATAAACCTGCGGGAAGAGAAATATATTGTCTGATAACAGGTATTAACCTGCCAATGAATGTGCTGATCTCACCATGCGCCTTGAAAAAATCTTCGGCCTTTTTAAATTTCTGCTCTGTCAGCCCCATATAACGGCCAAACCTAAGCATAAGAGGTCTTCCAAGCCATACAGCGATAAAATAATTAAAAACACCTCCAAGGATGCTCCCTAAAATACCGGTAAAAATAATAAGATAAATGTTCATCTCTCCTTTAAAGGCAAGAAAACCAGCCGGAATAATAACAACCTCACTTGGGAACGGGAAACACGAACTCTCAAGAAACATCAGGGTAACAATACCCCAATACCCCATTTTTCCGACAACAGCAACAAGCCAGGCAATAACAACAGAAAGTATCTCATGCATAGTTGAAATCCATTTATAATTATTTTAAACAGAACTTTTTTTAAAAGGGAGCTTAAAACTGCCTATAATCAAAAATTCCCTATTCCCTTTTGTGCCGAGGATCGGCGATTCAATAACATCAATATCACAAATGCCCTGTGTCTCAAAAAAGGCCTTCATATCCATAACCACATCTTCTTGCAATAATCTGTCCCTGACTATCCCGCCCTTTCCGACATTTTCAGGCCCAACCTCAAACTGTGGTTTTATAAGGCCTATCACATATGCATTGGGTTTTAAAAAGGTAATACAGGGAAGTAAAACCTTTTTAAGGGATATAAATGAACAGTCAATTACAACAATATCAATTGGTTCGGCCACCAGCTCATGATCAAGATAACGAATATTCCGGCGTTCGATCAACACCACACGCGAATCATTCCTGAGCTTCCATGAAATCTGACCGTAACCCACATCAACAGCATAAACCCTTTTGGCTCCGTGTTGCAGAAGACAGTCTGTAAAACCTCCGGTAGAAGCGCCTGCATCCATTCCAGTCAGACCGCCGACTGAAATACCTGTATGCAATAAGGCCTTTTCAAGTTTCAATCCACCGCGCGATACATATGGATGATCATTGCAGGCCACATGAATTACAGCGTCCTCTCTTACCTGTTTCCCTGCCTTGGTAACCAGAGTATCTCCAACGCGAACCTTTCCTGCCATAATAAGCGCCAATGCCCTTTTTCTGCTTTCCGCAAGCCCCTTTTCAACAAGGAGATTATCCAACCTTTTAATATTGATACGCATTAGTTATTTATAAAATTTCTTATAAAATTAAATTTTGCCATAATAATAAGCATTTAAACACAAATGCAACCCATTTTCCACTTGATTTAATATTTAAAAAAAGTAATACTTATTATAAACAAACCTGAAAAATATTTTTTAAATAATAAAAAAAAGTTTAATGATGAAAAAGATAATCACAATTATACTTCTTTGTATTTTTATTTCAGGCTGTGCCGTAATAATCCCGCGAGGTCCTAAAAAACCACACATTCCAAGGCCGCACAAAATGATTATCGTTCCTTGATTTTTAATTATTTTTTTCAACAACTCATATTAATAAGCTTGGAAAAAATTACTTTTAATTTTCAAATAACTCAATTTTTCAATAATTTAGAATAATACACTTTTAAAACTTATATGCCCGGGGGGACAATAAGTATGGCTGAAAAGCCTTCATATCAGGAGTTAGAACTCAAAATTGGCACGCTTGAAAAAGAGCTGGAAGAATTTAAAAAACAATCCGGTCACCTGAAAAAAGTTATTGATAGCGTTAATTTTTTTATGGGCGTTTTAAAACCAGACGGCACAATTATTGAGGCAAATAAAAGTGCCATGGCTGTAACCGGGCTTAATACCAGTGATATTATCGGCAAACCATTTCATGAGATATATTGGCCTGATGACAAACCAGAAAGGGCAAAAGCCCTAAGGGCAATCAAAAAAGCAGCCAAGGGACAAGTTTCACAGTTTGAGATTAATACTAAAGCTCAAGACCATAATTTAATAATTACTTTATCTATAACCCCCCTGTTTGATGACAAAGGAACGGTCACACACCTTGTTCCGGCTGCCTATGACATAACTTACCGGAAGGAGATTGAATTCGAGCTTCGTAAAAGCGAGGAAAAATACAGGAACATTATTGAAAACATAAAAGAAGCCTATTATGAAATTGATCTTAAAGGTAATATGATCTTTTTCAATCAGGCAGCAGTTGAGATACTCGAGTTCCCTGAAAAAAAATTAAATGGACTAAATTACACAAAATTTACATCAAAAGATGAAGTTCAAAATGTATACAAAACCTTTAACAGGGTTTTCACAAGCCAAAGGCCGGTTCAATCATTTGATTGGAAAATCATAACAAAAAATGGCCGCAAAAAGCACTTAAAGGTATCAATATCATTAATAAAAAAGAAAAATGAGGTTATAACGGGTTTCAGGGGAATTGCCCATGATGTTACTGAAGAAAAACGTGTTGAAGCCGAACTTATCCATACTAAAGATTTTTTAAAGAGTATTATTGAAAGTTCCATAGACGGTATTGCTACCACAGATATTAAGGGAAACCTCACACTTTTATCACCAAGCATTGAATCTATATTAGAATTTGAACACAATGAACTGATTGGGGAAAAAGTTTATCATTATTATGGAAACGGGATTGAAGATGCCAAAGAAATAATGAAAAATTTAACGTCCAAAGGCGTTTTAAAAGATTATTTTTTATCATTTATCAAGAAAAACGGGGATAAACTCGATATCAGCCTTTCTGCATCTCTTTTAAAGAATGAAAAAAACGAGATTATAGGGACACTTGGGATATACAGAGATATTACGAGACAAAAACAACTTGAATTTCAGCTCCATCAGACACAAAAGATGAAGGCAGTAGGAACCCTTGCCGGCGGCATAGCGCATGATTTCAACAACATACTTATGGGGATACAGGGCAATACATCTTTAATGCTTTTCAATATTAATGAAAAACATTTACATTATAAAAAACTTAAAACCATTGAAACCCTGACTCAAAGCGGCGCGCAACTGACAAGACAATTACTGGGCTTTGCAAGGGGCGGCAAATACGAGATTAAACCCGTAAATATAAATGACATAATTAAAAAAAGCGTTGAAATGTTCCTCAGGACAAACAAACATATTAAAATCCGGTTTAAACTTAAAGAGGATATATGGATAACCGAGGCTGATCCAAACCAGATTGAACAGATACTGTTAAATTTGTTTATAAATGCCCTTCAGTCAATGCCGCAAGGCGGTGATATATTTGTTACCACTGATAATATAAAGCTTGATAAAAGTTACATGAAAACTTTTCAAATAAAACCCGGCAATTACATACAAATTGAGGTTACTGATACTGGTTCAGGGATGGATGCAAAGACCCAAAAAAGGATTTTTGAACCTTTTTTTACAACAAAAAAATTTGGCAAAGGCGCAGGTATGGGCCTTGCTTCAGTATACGGCATTATTAAAAGCCATAAAGGGCTGATTAATGTTTACAGTGAAATTGGGAAAGGAAGCACCTTTAAGATTTATTTGCCGACATCAACAAAAAAAGTATCTATGGACAAAAAAATGCCCAATGAAATATCAACCGGTAATGAAACCATTCTTATAATTGATGATGAAGATACAATTATTGAAGTTGCAAAAGAAATGCTGCAGAATTTGAATTATAAAGTCATCACAGCTAATGGTGGTAAAAACGGCATTAAAATATTTCAAAAAAATCACGACAAAATTGATCTGATCATACTTGATATAATCATGCCGGATATCAACGGTCCCAATGTATACGACTCAATTATCAAGATTAATCCTGATGCAAAAGTTCTTGTTTCAAGCGGTTTTAGTATAAACAGAGAGGCAAAAGGAATGATCAAAAAAGGATGCAAAGGTTTTATACAAAAACCTTTTAACCTGTTCCAGTTATCCGATAAAATAAGAAATATACTTGATAAATAATGCCATATAAATCTGCAAAACAGTTTTACAAGCTCTTTAAACAACTCAAAAACAGCTATCCTGCCTCACCCTGCTACACATCATTTTAAGATTGACACATAATCAACTTTTCAATAATATCCTTAAAAATCATTTAACAGGTTTCTAAACCTATCAGAGTAAGGGGATATTACTATTCCACTGTCAAATAATTCTATTATACAATATTAATTTTCCCCTTTAACAAATAATATTTTTGGGAGGTAAAAGATGTCTTTATTAAAGAAATATTTCACAGAAGAGCACAATATATTCAGAGAATCTGCAAAACGTTTTTTTGAAAATGAAATAGCCCCGCATGCTGAAGAATGGGAAGAAAAAGGTATAGTGCCAAAGGAAACATGGAAGAAATTTGCGGATCATGGTTTTTTATGTCCATGGCTTCCTGAAGAATACGGAGGTTCGGGTGTTGACTTTTTATATTCCCTTATACTTATGGAAGAATCTGTATGGGGACGATGCCCCGGCTTTTTTTATCATCTTCACTCTGACATTATAGTACATTATCTTTATACATTTGGAAATGATGAACAAAAGGAAAAATGGCTTCCCGGATGTGCAAACGGAGATATTATAACGGCTCTCGCCATAACAGAACCTGATACAGGCTCTGACGTTGCTTCCATAAGGACAACTGCCATAGAAGATGGTGACCACTATATAATCAATGGTCAAAAAACCTTTATTTCAAATGGAATCAACTGTGATCTCGTGATTGTCGCTGCAAAGACCGATACCAAGGCTGATCCACCATATAACGGCATCTCATTAATTGTTGTTGAGGATGGAACTCCAGGTTTTGAAAAAGGTAGAAAGCTTAAAAAATTAGGCCTCCATAGCCAGGATACAGCTGAAATGGCATTTGTTGATTGCAGGGTCCCTAAAAAAAATCTCCTTGGCAAAGAAGGCGAAGGTTTTTCTTATATGATGATACAATTACAGCAGGAAAGACTTATTGCGGCAATGGGGTCACAGATCATGGCTGAAGCAGGATTAAAAATTACCATTGAATATACAAAAGAAAGAAAGGCCTTTGGAAGGCCAATAAGCAGGTTCCAGTATAATTCATTTGAACTTGCCAAAATGGCCACGGATGTTGAACTTGGAAGAACATTTGTTGACTCGCTTATTATTGACCATATGGCAGGCAAAGATATTGTCAAAAAGGTCTCTATGGCCAAATACTGGGTCTGTGAAATGGCTAAACGCGTAATTGATCAAGGGCTCCAAATGCATGGTGGATACGGTTATATGGATGAATATGAGATATCAAAGATGTATAGAGATATACGTGTCCATACTATTTTTGGCGGCACATCAGAAATCATGCTTTTAATAATCAGCAGGATGATGGAGTTATAATAATGAATTCACTATTAACAAACATGAAGGTTCTTGATTTTACAACCCTTTTACCAGGGCCGTTTGCAACAATGATGCTGGCTGATCTCGGT
>DAOWOC010000091.1 GCA_030642225.1 Deltaproteobacteria bacterium | reverse complement strand
TGTAAATGCTCATAAGATTCGTCAAAAACTTGAATTAAAGGGATCATTGTTCCAGTCAACCATGGATACAGAGGTAGTGGCTCATCTTATGGCTCAGAATTTCGGCCTTGGATTTGAGCAGGCACTTTGCGCATCACTTAAAGAACTTCAAGGGGCATATTCACTTGTACTGCTCACCGAAGATGCTATTGTAGGGGCAAGGGATCCTAATGGTTTCCGTCCATTATGTCTTGGAAAACTGGACAGAGGGTATGTACTGGCATCTGAGACATGTGCCCTTGATCTTGTGGATGCAGAATATATAAGCGATATTGAGCCCGGTGAACTTATTATTATAAATAAAAACGTCATTACTTCATTAAAACCTCATACGCCTGTAAAATGCTCATCGTGCATATTTGAATTCATCTATTTTGCACGCCCGGATTCTGATATCTTCAACCATAATGTCTATCTTATCAGAAAAGAGTTGGGCAGAAGACTTGCAAGGGAGATGGCCGGCATTGATGCGGATTTTGTCATGCCTTTTCCGGATTCCGGCAATTACGCTGCCATAGGTTTTGCCCATGAATCAGGCATACCCCTTGAATTTGCCATGATAAGAAATCATTATGTGGGCCGCACATTTATTCAACCTTCGCAAAGTATGCGTGATTTTTCTGCAAAAATTAAATTAAATCCTGTAAAAGACCTTATAAAGGGTAAAAAAATTATTATTATAGAAGATTCAATCATCCGTGGTACAACATGTCGCACACGAATTAAAAATTTAAAAGAACTTGGGGCAAAAGAGATACATATGGGGGTAAGTTGTCCCCCGCATATATATCCATGTCCTTATGGGATTGATTTTTCTACACGCGGTGAATTAATAGCAGCCCGTCATTCAGTAGAAGAGATAAGGCGTTTTATCGGGCTGGATACACTTAACTATCTGTCGATAGATGGCCTGAGGGATGCCTCCCCAAATGATAAAAACGGATATTGCATGGCATGTTTTAATGGGGAATATCCTGTTCCATTTGATAAGAACCTGGCTAAACTAATAATGGAATGCTAAAAAATAAAGCTGTAAATTAAGAGCAGAAAAGTGTTAGAAAAAGCAAAAACAGTCCTGAGATTAGAGGCAAATGGAATTCTGGAACTGATTCCAAAACTTGATAACTCATTTTTGGAAATGGTAGAGGCGATTTTCGCATGTAATGGCCGCCTTGTTGTAACAGGTATGGGTAAATCCGGCCTTGTGGGTCGAAAAATTGTCGCCACATTATCTTCCACAGGCACACCTTCTTTTTTCCTTCACCCTGCTGAAGCAATACACGGCGACCTCGGCATGGTTGGCCAGGATGATATAGCTCTTGCAATATCAAACAGCGGTGAAACAAATGAGCTTAATTTTATTCTGCCGAGTTTCAAAAAAATCGGAATAAAAATTATTGCCTTTACAGGCAATATTTCATCATCGCTTGCCAGGGCATCTGATATTGTAATAAATGTTGGGGTTAAAAAAGAGGCATGTCCACTTGGCCTTGCGCCAACAACATCCACAACAGCAACGCTTGCCATGGGCGATGCCCTTGCAGTCTGTTTGATTGAAAAACGTAACTTCAGCCAAAAGGATTTTAAACGTTTTCACCCTGGAGGCACCCTGGGACAGCGCCTGAATGTTGAGGTCTCTCAGGTTATGCTTGTGGGCAGCCACGTACCTTCTGTTTCCCCGCAAACCTTGATGAAAGATATTTTAGAAGAAATAAACCGTCATAAACTCGGGATGACATGTGTGCTTGGATACAAGAAAAAACTCCTTGGCATAATTACAGATGGTGATATCAGACGCCATTTATATAAAAATGGAAGTATCCTGGAAAAAACAGCCCAGGATATTATGACAGTAAGACCTAAATCAGTAACCCATGATACCCTTGCATCCCAGGCCATTGATATTATGGAGCGATACCTGATAACATGCCTTGCTGTGGTTGATGATGAAAGCAGGCTTGTCGGTGTTATTCATCTCCATGAAATCCTTGGAAAAGGCGCCTTTAGTTTTACGACAACTTAATCTTGTGGAATCTTTAATTTAATCAAAACCAGACCAGGTTGTAATATTATCCACTGATTCACGTGCGCTTTTGAGCTTATTAACAGGAAAATCCCAATCAGGATATCCAATTGCCAGGGAAATCATTACCCGTTTTTCATCAGGTATCCCTGTAAATTTTCGTAAGATATCAGGATACATGGAACCCTGATCTTCAATACATGTTCCAAGCCCATGAGAAAGCGCTGCAAGGCAAATGTTTTGCATAACTGCACCAATATCCATAAGTGGAGCATCTCCAAGGGAACGTTCGGTCAGAATAATAATGGCTGCAGGAGCATCAAAAAAACGAAATCCCCTCTCTGACCAGGCAGCCCGTTTTTCCTTATCCTCCCTCTTAATATCCATGAGTTTGAATATATCCTTTGCAAGCTCTATTTGCCGTCTTCTGTAGACGCTGTCATTCGTCCATCCAACAACAAGGTGATCAGGTTTTATAGGTACTCCTGATCTCAGGCTATCGACATTGGCTTTTCTTATTTTATCAAGCGTTTCCCCTGTAATCACCAAAAATTCCCATGGCTGTGTATTCATGGCTGAAGGGGCAGATACGGCATCCTGCAATACCTGCTTAATCATCTCTCTTGATACAGGTTCGGGTTTATATGCCCTGACACTGATTCTTGTGTTCATTGCCTCTATTATTTTCATTAAAGCCCCCCTTATATAAAAAAACAGCCAACAGAATGATGCTGTATAAAGACCCCCGTTATTTTTTACTTTAAACATCTGGTTCCTATATCCTATTGCAATAGCAAGATTTAATGCACCATGGTTAAAAATTTCTTTTATACTGTCACTAAGGGCATTATCGCATCCATATAGAAAAATTTTATCAATGATCTATGTGTTTATCTATACATGAAAATAATTTAAGAAATTCAGGGTTAGCCAGTTTACAATATTTCATAATACCTTTTTTATACGTCTCCACAAGGCCATACTGATACAGGATATTTATCTACTGAGAGACACATCATGGACTGGCTGCAACCAAGCGCCTTATAAAGCTCAGTTACTGTCTTATCCCCCATAATCAATTCCTGCATAACCCCCAATCTCACGGGATGAGCAAGGGCATGTAAAATCCTGGCTGCGAGTTCTCGTTTTATATTATTCATTATACACTTCTTTTATAATTACAATATTTTTTTAATACTGGAATGATTTTTAATGATATTGCATAATCAAAAATTATCTGAGCATATTAAACCATCTAAAATAAGGAGAAAGAATATGTATTTTAATACCCCAGGCCCTGCAAACACTGAACAAACTCTTCAAGCAGCTTATGAACGCGGGATGGAACTTGGAATTGACGAGGTGGTTATAGCATCCACCAAGGGCGATACAGCCTATAAGGCAGTTGATATTTTTAAAAATTTCAGAATAACTGCGGTAACTTACCATTGCGGGTGGAAAGAACCCTTTAAGTCTGTAATGAAGGAAGATATAAAAAAAGACCTTGAGTCAAAGGACGTAAAGATTATTTCAGCGACCCATGCCCTTTCAGGCGTTGAAAGATCAGTTGTAACTAAATTTTCAGGTATTGCGCCTGTGCTGCTTATTGCCCAGACATTAAGATTATTCGGCCAGGGGACAAAGGTTGCGGCTGAAATCACAATAATGGCAGCAGATGCCGGTGCATTGACCGGGAAAGACATCATAGCCATAGGCGGTACTGGCAGGGGTGCTGATACTGCACTGGTATTAAAACCTGCGAATCAATCTGATTTTTTTAATATGTTTATAAAGGAAATTATCTGCAAACCAATATGTTAATAAATTTGCAACCCAATTTTATGCTTGTAAATTTTTTTATATGATATCAATGAGTTGGCAGTGAATACCTGTAAAAAGATCTCTTGTGGTTAGCAAGTAGTATGATGCTGTGCTATAATTCCTGAAATTTTGTACATAAATAAATATGCTATTAATGTCGAATTTGCTTCAAATTAGGACTAATATCGGAGATTATCGGATGTTTGCTCTTATTGTTGCACATCTTTTATATAGGAAGCTGTGTATATTGGATTGCTTTAATATTGGTTTTTCAATAATTGTAATGTATAGAGTGGGTATCTATATTCTTAATGGAATTTTGTTCTTTTGCTTGATTGAGTTTATCCCATTGTATGGATATGCAGAAGAATCCAGCTGCCCTACAAAGCATCAGACATTTACCATATATTTTGAAAATGATGTTTTCGCCCATAAAGACGAACAGTATACAAATGGGTTAAAGCTGACTTGGTGCCGATATGGTTTATCAGAATTACCGGAGGATATCTGGACCCATGAATGGTTGTATCCGGTTATTAAATTTATAAATTTTTATAAATCGGCTGAATCCGAAAAGGTGCTGACGTTTTCTATGGGGCAAAATATTTTTACGCCCGAGAATATTACTACAACTGAGCTGATCAAGAATGACCGACCATATGCCGGAATAACATACGCTCAGTTTGGTTTTCATAAAAAGACCAATCATCATATGCATACATTAGGCCTTTGTGTTGGCATCGTAGGCCCCGCTTCCTATGCTGATAAAACACAGATTGTTGTACATAAGATATTAAATCACAAAGAACCGAACGGGTGGGATAATCAGCTCAAAGACGAACCTGTGATCGGTCTGGTTTATGGCTACAAAATCAAACTGGTTTCCTCAGGTATTAATTCAGGATTCGGTGGTGATATGATTTTTAATACCGCTGGTAATCTTGGTAATGCGATAACATTTTATAAAATCGGTTTATTGACCAGGTATGGATGGAACATCCCTAATGATTCTGGCAATTTCCCCATCCAGTCGGCAACCTGTTTTAATGCTGAATTTAAAGAAACAAATTTTCATAAAAAGTGGTTCGGCCTTCATCTGTTTTTTTCTGTTAACAGCAAAGTTGTTTTGCGAAATATATTTCTTGACGGAAATACATTCAGAGATAGTCATAGTGTTGAAAAAAAGCCGATCGTCGGTAGTGTTTACGGAGGTATTGGATTGATCACCGGGTGTGTCAAAACAGTTTTATCGTATTTATATCAGACAAAATTATTTGAATGCCAAAAAAAACCCCAGATATTCGGATCTATCAGCATCTCCTTCCAATATTAGTCATAGGGATTAAAATTATTTTTTCACAACTATCAAAAACTGATTTGGTAATTTTTCAGGTTAACCGTAATCAAAAAGGACAGAGTCATAGTGACTCAATAGACTTACTTATATTAAAAAACCCAAAATAAGGATTTCTTTTTTGGGGATATTGTTAATGCTTGAGGATATTTTTGATGGAGGCGGCATCCGGATTTGAACCGGAGAATAACGATTTTGCAGACCGTCGCCTTACCACTTGGCTATGCCGCCTTTAATTTTGGAGCGGGAAACGGGATTTGAACCCGCGACTTCAACCTTGGCAAGGTTGCACTCTACCTCTGAGTTATTCCCGCTTTTCTTTAAATA
>DAOWOC010000271.1 GCA_030642225.1 Deltaproteobacteria bacterium | reverse complement strand
ATCAGGTTCTTCATCCAACCTTTGTATTGGGAGTATTGGAAAAAGCTGATCAATTGCCCATGCATCCGGGATGGAATTAAAGATTGAGAAATTTGCAAAATATGTGTCAGCGAGTATGCGGTCAAGGTCCTGAAACTCAGGATCCTCAAGCTTTAAACTATTGACTATTTTTTTTATTTTGTAGAGAGTTCCCCAGTAAATCGCCTCCATGATGCCCCTGTGTTCAAGAGGCAAGTGGCCTAACCGGAAGAGATTCTGCATCTCATCATGAAATTGTATGGTATCATGAAAATCTTCCCTAAAAGATTTTATCTTGATATTATGAAAAATATCCAGCATCTCTATAAGTTTTGCCGGGACATCACAAGGCAGCTCTTTTGGTATGGGTACTGTGTCACATGAAGACACACCCACAATATTTGTTACAAGTATGGAATGATAAGCAAGCAGGGCGCGCCCTGATTCCGAGATAACAGTTGGTTCCTTTACCCCTGCTTCCTCACAGGCTGCTTTTAAACGGTATATCACATCATTGGCGTATTCCTGAAGCGTATAGTTTATGCTTGAATCGGAATTGCTTCTTGTGCCGTCATAATCAACGCCAAGACCGCCTCCAACATCAAAAAATTTTAAACACGCCCCAAGTTTGATGAGTTCTGTATACATGTGTGCGCCTTCTTCCAACATCTTCTTGACATGTCTTATCTCTGTAATCTGGCTTCCTGTATGGAAATGTAAAAGTATAAGGGAACCAAGCATGTTTTTTTCCTTTAATATTTTTACTGCCTTTACTATCTCAACAGCCCTTAAACCAAATTTGGATGTCTGGCCTGATGAAGATGCCCACCTGCCTGAACCCTTTGAAGTCAATTTTACCCTGATGCCTATTTTAGGGAAAATATCCATACTTTCAGCAGTATCAAGAATTAGTCTTATCTCTGATAATTTTTCAGCTACAATTATGACATTTTTCCCCATTTTTTGAGCAATCAAGGCAGTCTCAACAAATTCTTTATCCTTATATCCATTGCAGATAATAAGGCTGTTGTTGTCACGTGATATAGCCATCACAACGAGTAACTCCGGCTTTGAACCTGCCTCAAGACCCATTGCGCAGTCCTGGCCATAGCTTACAACAGTTTCCGCTATCTCTTTTTGCTGATTGGCCTTTATGGGAAAGACCATCTGAAACCCGCCCGTAAAATCATATTCATTAACAGCGGTTTGAAAACAATTAAATATCGTATTAATCCTTTCTTTAATAATGTCTGTAAAGCGTATTAAAACAGGTGTGGCTATCTTTCTTTTTGCAAGATTGTCTGTCAGCTCTTTAATATCTATAGCATTGCTTGATGGAAAGGGTTTAACGCTTATATTGCCTCTATGGTTTATATGGAAAAAACCATTACCCCATTTTGAAATATTATAGAGATTATCAGAATCATTGATTGTCCATTGTTTCATATCTATTTTCACCCTGCCGGCTAAGGAATATAATTGAACTTATGTTTTTTTATCTTATACTTTTTTATAAGATATCCATATGATATTAATTTAAAAGTATAATATTATATAAGTGCTAATATTTTAAGCTGGAATACTGTTATGTTATTTGAAAAATATCAATTCTCAATTGCTGTGTACACAAAAATCAAGTAAGAGTGAAAAAAGGCTGATTATTAATTTTTTTTAAAAAAATTATATTTTATAAAAAAGATTGATGTCTTATATCAAATATTCGGGTAAACTAAAGGGGTGAATATGATTCTTAATAAAAGACCATATACTTTTGACAGGGTTGTGCGCATAGGGATAACCATAGGTATCATCTGGGGGATCATATGGGCCTTGGGATATTTAAATGATGTCCTGATCCCCTTTGCAATCGCCTTGCTCCTGGCTTATCTGATAAACCCGCTTGTGCTTATATATCAAAAAAGGATACATAGCAGACCAGCTGCTGTATTTATGGCTATTATTAGTGTAGCAGTCGCAATAACCCTGATATGCTGGCTGCTTATTCCTATGATCATGAATGAAATAAGCAGTATGAGGCAAATCCTGTCTAATATTGTAAATAATTCTAATCTAACAGAACGGGCTACAAAACTTATTCCACCTCACCTGATAGAAGATTTACAAAAAAATATAAATAAAAAAGAAGTGCTTGATTTTTTTAAAACAGAAAATTTCTGGATAATTGCTGAAAAGATCTTACGTAAAATTCTACCCGGCATCTGGGGGGTAATCTCAGGCGCAACATCTATCCTGCTCGGATTAATAGGTATAATAATTATTGGTTTATATCTTGTATTTTTGTTGCTGGATTTTCAGAAAATCAGCGATACATGGAAGGGGTTGATCCCTCCGGCATACAGAGAGACAGCAACCGCATTTATCAACGATTTCAACACTGCTATGAAACGTCACTTCAGGGCTCAGGCTGCCGTAGCTTCAATCGTAGGGGGACTTTTTGCCATAGGTTTTTTAATAATTGGTCTTCCCATGGGCATTTTATTTGGTCTGTTTATAGGATTTTTAAATATGATACCTTATATGCAGCTTTTAGCTCTTATCCCGGCCTTTATGCTGGCTATTCTTCATGCCCTTGAAACCGGAGGCAGTGTCTGGCTTATGATCAGTCTTACAGGCCTTGTTTTTATTATTGTTCAATTGATACAGGATTCAATCTTAGTTCCCAGGATCATGGGTAAGGTCACAGGCTTAAATCCGGCAATTATTCTGTTATCTT
>DAOWOC010000128.1 GCA_030642225.1 Deltaproteobacteria bacterium | reverse complement strand
TCCTCTGGTGTTTCAAAAAACATAAGCACACTGTTATCCTGAGGGTTTATCACATTCATAACATTAAAACCGTCAGCCTCACCCCATTGAACTATCTGCCTTCCTATTCGCAAGACAGCGCTCTGATCGTAACCTTCTGCCACGATATCAAAAAAAGCCTCACGAAGGTCTGATTCAAATTTTAAATCATCCTCCCCCAGTTCAAAATCATCTGGACTTTTTTCACGCACATCATCGTACTCATCTTCCCTGACATCAAAAATTGCATCATAAGCCCCTCTGAATGTAAGAAAAACTTTTTCAAGCCTGACCTTGTGAAACTGTTCATATTCAGGCATAATTGCAATGTCAAGTTTAATCTCATTTCTCCACTGCACCCCTTCTGTCTGATCCATAACTCCATGCTGAAATCCGTCAGTATCCCTTAATACATATGTTGACTGAACACGTCCGTGAATATCTATCTCAAGGGCATGGCAATAATCAGCACAAAAAAACAGCATGAAAACCATACAAAGGATTGCCGTTATCAATAATCTGTTCATTTGTTACGTCTCCTTTTTTAAAATCCGCACAGCTTTATTTAAGATAACCCTGTAGCAGTAACTATTATTTTGTCCACATGCGCAGTCTTTCCACAGTAAAAGTTTTTGGTGTGAGTTTTGGATCTCCGATCCATGTAACCATCTGCCTGCCGTGGCGCATACCCGCACACTGGCAGTTTGTTGTATGATTCATTTTTTCATCTGTGAATATATGAAGAGGCGTACTCTGAAAACCATGTCTGTCTCCAAACTTTAAAGGATTAGGTACCTGTATCAGGGTTTTCCAGTGCTCTCCTGCCTGATTCCACGCAACTTTATAATTGGGCCAGTATGCATTTTTATCAATCCACATGACAAACCTGCCATAACTGTAATAAGGATCCGTCGCTATACCCTCCAGTATAACAAACTTTCTTGGAATCCAGACAGCATGGAGCGGCATATAATTTAAATATTTCCAGTCCGGATCCTGCCACCCCACTTCCGTTACACGTTCGCCCAGAGGGCTCTCCCATGCACCGTTGGGTAGCTTATGCATCTTGTTCCAATGTTCCGCATGCCAGTCTTCAACAAGAAAAAGACCTGTCTTTTCTTCCATAAATGACCACTTAACGGCGCTTAAAACTCCGTCATATCCGTTTGAGTCGTCAATGGTTGCATCTGAACCAACATAGGGGTCAGATCTGTTTGCTCCTGACATCCTCTTAACCCTTCTGATTGCAGGAACATATGTATAAACTTCATCCTCGGTTCCGTCTATCTTTCTTAACGTAAGCTGCGCTGTTCCGGCAAGGTTATAGGGTCTTGTCACTGCTGTAACATGGGTCATCTTATAACCCCTTGGGTTTGGTACCTGTTTTGGACGTCCCCAGTAAAAATATTTAAGCCAGCGGTTTTCCACAACTCTTTCAAAACCATCAGGGCCTATCCATTCAGCGCACCAGTTAAAGTTTATATTATCTATACGCTGGCCGAAATTAACCCTGTTATACATATATTTAATGGCTCCGTCCGGGTCGTTCTTTATATCAACATTTGGAAAGGGTCTGCCATGCATCCATTCTGGAAATTTTCCGGTTTTAGCGTCTATGAGATTTTTATTCTTGTCCAGAGCAAATTTTCCCGCATTTTTAGCACCTGCCTGTACCCACTCATCTTCAGGTTCCACATCATATTTAAACTCGCCGATCTTGATTTCTATCTGTCCTTTTTTAAGCCACGCCAAAATCGGCCCCGGTATCAAACCGTCCGCCTTTTGCCAGTTGTCTTTGTTTATAATATCACCTGGTTTTAAACCAATCTCCTTGAGCATTTCATCCTGATGCTCTTTGAACTGTGGATCTGCAGCAATAGTAATTTGAGCGCAAAGAAATACCATCACCCCAAGAATTATTAGAGCCAGTCTCCATCTTTTTTTCATCTTATTTATTCCTCCAGCTTACTTTTAATTAATCGGTTGAAACTCTTCACAGCATTCTCTTTATTTTAAAAACTCATGCTGTTTTGGGCGCAATTTCATCTGCGGCCGGCTTCTTGCAGACTATTTTAATTCTAAAGCCACCCCCTTTCCCATATTTTTTACAAATACCGGTTTAATTATTCCTGAAAACGCAGGAATAAGAACCAAAGCGCTTACCATATTAAATACCATTAAAAGTAAAATCAAAAGTCCCATCTCTGCAGAAAACTTCATTGTTGAAAACACCCAGAAACCAACACCTATGGCCAGTGTAAGTGCAGTAAACATAATAACCCTTCCAGGGGTGCTGAGGGCTATCATTCTTGCCTTATCAAAATCATCAGTTAAGAGCCATCCCTCCTTCAGCCTGCTCATCAGATATATCCCGTAATCTATCCCAACTCCCACGCCAATGGCTGTAAAAGGAAGAGAATCAATATTAAGAGGAATATGGAATATCAGCATGATAATTTCACATAAAACCTGGGAAACTGCCAGGGGAACCAGAAGTATTATTGCTGCCTTAAAAGAACGGTAGGTGATTGAGCATAAAATAAATGTAGTAATAAAAATAACTATAAGAGTTGCCCAGTATGACCATTCCACCTCATCATTCACTGCCGCAAGTATTCCAAGTATTCCTGCAGCAAGTCTTATATTAATCTTTGAATCAGGATCAGCAGCCACTGCTTCTTTAAACTCTGTTAGCTTGGCGATGGCTTCCTTTATACTTTCATGATCATAGTCGCGCAAAAATGCAGTGACATTTGAATTCGTATAATCAGGAAGGCTTACAAATTGATCCATCTCTCCTGTGGCCATGCTTGCAGACAAAAGAAAAAATATCTGCTCAAGGCTCATTTCAGATTTTGGAATCATATCCCATTTTGGATATCCTTCATGGTACATACTGTAAACTTTTCGCACAAGATCAGCCAGGCTGAGAGTGCCTCCAACATTTTGCACGTACTCTTTCATAAACCATGCAAGATCTTCCAGAATTTTCAATGATTCACGTGCTTTCATGGCTCCCTTTTCTTTGCCTTCAAGCACAACAACAAGCCTTGAAGCTCCCGCAAAATTGGAGTTCATTTTCTGCATGGCAATATTATACGGATGATCAGGGTAAAGTATCGCACCTCCTGCGCTTGAATCTCCGACTTTTAAATAATGTGTTGTGTAATATCCTCCTACAAATATTAAAACAAAGGCTGCTCCAGTTGTTATCCATTTTGTTCTCCTGCCGGACATCCTGTAAATCGCCCTTAAAAAAAGAATATAAATATTCTTCTTTTCCAGATTTGCAATATCTGTATGCTCTGTTTTTTTTGCAACTTTTTCCAATGATGGAGTATAGAAAAAAGAGATAATAATCGGATTTAATATCATTACCGCAACAAAAATACTTATAATCCAAAATGATGAAAAATAGGCCAGCTTTTGCATCAGAGGTATAGTTGCAATGGCTATTGTTAAAACACCAAGCCCATCAGTAATAATGGCAAGAATCGCAGGGGGATAAAGAGCAGAATAGGCAGTAATAATAGCCTCGTCCTTATTCCTGCATTCGGCATACTCCTGATGAAATCTTTCAAGACACTGACACGAGTGGGACAGCGCTCTTGCAGAGAGCAAAACAGGGACAACCAGAAGCAGAGGGTCAATGTTTATCCCTAAAACTGAAGCAAAACCAAGTCCCCATAGTGCGCTGACTATTGCCGAGACAACAGGAATTGCCACTCCATGAATATTTTTGAAATAAAATATCAAAAGAAAAATCATGGCACCAGCGGTTATACATAATATTATATATACCTGGTGCCTGTAGTGATTGACCCATGCATAGAGCATCGGGTATCCGGCAATATAACATTTATGGTTTTCATCCTCTATTGAAGAGGTCAATTTATGTACTTCCTTGAAAAGATTTAAAAGATCAACACCCTCTTCCCAGAAGCCCGCATATATGGCGGTAGATTTGTTATCAAGGGAAATATAAAACCCGCGTATCCCCTTATTTGAATAAACGGTTTTTTTAAATTTTTCACTTGCAGCAGAGGTTTCGGGCACCTTCGGCCACATAAGGGGAAGCATGCTTATGCCCTGGTAGCTTAGCTCCAGTTTCTTTACCCTGGGGTGTGATATGGAACTTACCTGAATCGGATTGCACCCCTTTATTTTTAAAATTCCAAGAGTGAGTTCATTAACCTTTTTCAAAGTTACAGGGTTATAAATATCCTTGCCATCCTCCCTTTCGAGGATAATTGTAAGCACATTTGCAGATCCAAACATTTTCCTGAATTCTTTATATAGTTTTATATATTCGTGATTTGGAGGATAGAGCTCAAAAAAATCGGTTTTAATCTCCAGACTTTTAACCATAAAATAGCCTGAAAGCAGTGTTAACGCAGATATTAAAACAAGTATAAGAAGGCGGTTTTTTAGCTGAAACCTTATTAAGTTTGCCCAAAAAACACTAATTCTCTTTTGCATAGCCATTTTCAAAAAGCTCCTTTTTCAATCTGATTTTTTCCTGAGACAAAATTGCTGCACGCGCTGACCAGTCTATTAATGCCCTGCTCCTGAAGAGATAATTTTGGAGTCCTGGATAAACATGACTGTCCCTGATGCTCCTGCCAC
>DAOWOC010000045.1 GCA_030642225.1 Deltaproteobacteria bacterium | reverse complement strand
GTTAAACCAAAGCGGATCATAAATACTAAAACCACACTTTATTTTATACAACATCAAATATATCTTAATAAACGATACAATGTCCCTTTTTCATGTCTGACGATTTCTGTAACAGGGCTTAAAACAACAACCGGATGGGAAATGCCTGTAAAAGAGGATTTAATGCATATAAATTCTCAACTTTATTTTCTTTTGGATAAAGAGGCAAGAATCGTTGACATAATCGGCGCTATTGAGAATAATATTACTCTGATTATTCTGCCGGTTACCCAGGATAAAGGCCTATCTCTTTTCAAAGAACGATTAGAAAAAAATTTAAACAATTCTATTTTTTATTGTCATGGTGAATCAATAATACTTGATATTGTTAATACCGGAATTGAGTTTGACAAATTTATTTCACCTGATTTAAATAGTTATTTAAAGCTCTTAAAAATACAGCATAAGCATGACTGTAAATTATCTAAAAAAATGCAAATTTTATCTTCAAACTAATTTATTTATGGGGGGTACTTAATGAAAAAAGAGATAATACAACTTTTTCTTGAAGGAGAGGACGGCACGGTTGTAAAGCTTTCAAAAGATCGCCCTACAAATATAGGCAGGGGTAAATTAAATGATTTCTGGATAGATTTACCTCAAGTCAGCAGAAGTCATGCCATGATTTATTATAATAATGATCATTTTTTTATTGCTGATCTTGAAAGTAAAAATGGTGTTTTAGTTAATGGAAAAAAAATAAAAAAAATACAAATAAAGACAGGGGATATCATTAAGATATCCAAATTTAAGATTAAAGTTATTGAAAAATCCGAGACACCGGCTATCCAAACAGGTGAACTTGGCCTGCTGGATTTTTCATCCAGCCTTCTCTGGATACAGGATCAGGAAAAAAGCGGGACTCTTTCCATAGAAAACAGAGACATAAAAGGTGATCTGAGTTTTCAGAACGGACGTTTAATCCATGCTTCCTCAAAGAATAAACCCTCCATGATAGGGGAAATCCTTGAGAAAAAAAAATTAGTCCCTCAAAACGAATTATATGAAATTTTAATTGATTCCAAGGAAAACAAGCAGCCTATTGGAGAAATACTTGTTAAAAAAGGATATCTGACCGAGGCAGAGCTAAAAGATAATCTTACAAAACAGATCATAGAGCTTGCATGTTCCTTTTTTTATTTGGATACAGGAGCCACCACTTTTACTGAACATCAGATACAATTCGGAGACATGGTTATACTGGATTTATTACCTGCTGATTTGATAATTATGGCAGTACGCCGAATTGATGATTTAACTCCTTACAAGAATATCCTTGATGACAGATTTATTCTTGGCCAGGCACCAATTTTAAGCAAAGAAAAACCAATGTTGAGAGCAAATGAAACAAATATCCTGTTGATGTTGAATAATAGAAATACAATAAAACAATTGATAGAGATAAGTGATTTCAGCGCATTTGCTGTAAAGAAAATTCTTTTGGGACTGCTTGCCAGCGGTTTTGTTATTAAAATGCACTCAAAATCAAAGGCGCATATTATCGATGATATCTCCACGGAAATGATTTTAGATAATGATGATTATTCACTGGTTGGCTTATCTAAGGAACCATTAGATAATAATGATAATAGTCAGGATGATGATAGCCAGCCGGAGTTTACTGATATCAAGGAAATTTCTGATAATGAAATTATAGAGAGTATAAATCTGTCTGATGCATCTTTTATTTTTCCTGATGAAAAGAATGAGGATAAAAAAGAAGAATTAACAAATAATAAAAATGCCAATCATATTTTAAATATGGAATCTTCTCAACAAAGTGTAGCAGATGGTATTGACCTGATATATAAAAAGGATATTATTCCTGCATATGCCATAACAAAAGGCATGAGCCTTTTGAATAGGCCGGAATTAATCTTGGTTGATATCAGTGAGGACAATGCAAATAAAATAATATCATCATTAATTCTCGACATGAAGCTTGGTAATATTAAGTTACAGCATGCTGAAAAACATGAAAATAAAGAACTGAAAAAGACCTTTAAAATAATTGAATGTAATCAGGATGAGATTCGTATGGCCTTTGGTATAGAGATACCTGAAGATACCGTTATACTGATTTCATAAGGGATTAAATCGGCTATACTGCAAAAGAGATTAATTTATATTTTCCCCCATACCTGTAATAAGGTGTATGGGCCAAGGTGCCAGGCTGGTCTCCCATCTAAACAGTTATCTTTACCTTTCTTATACGAACCCCTTCCTTATTTTTAAGGGAAAAAATTCGTTTTAAAATATCATAAATATTGGCTGATTTGCCTTGAGTAATGCGCAGCCTCAACCTTATGCCGACTGTTTCATATCTGAGAAGTGTTATTATTTCTTTGAGATTGATCTCTATCTTTTTGTTCTTTTTTTCTACTGTAATCAATTTTTGTTCAGAATTGTTAAAATCCTGAACAATGCTTTCAGCCTGAATGATATTTGTAAATTTTATAATATATTCAATCTCATCTTCAATCAGATTTTTACGGTCTGTTATTGGTGATATTCCTATTATTTTAAAGCCTTTTGGCAAAAAAGAATTCAGGTCAAAAATAACCTTTTCAATATCAATTTCATCAATTAACTCCATAATCCAAAATTCATTTTCGCTCTCAATCCCTGCTGAAAGCGCCTGGGAAAATTGCAGCCTTGGTTTTGGATGAAATCCCTGGCTGTAAACAACAGGAAGACCTGCCCTTCGTATCGCCCTCTGTATTAATGCTATTATTTCAAGATGTCCGGTAAATCTGAAAACACCTTTTTTGGAGTATCTTGTAATATATTTCAGACTTTGACCCTGAACAGTTTCTTTTTTATTATGATTGATACGAAATTTTAAATCTGCCGGAGGATGGATAATGGGTCTGATTTTATCATCGCACACCCCGCATTTAGTACATTTTTCTCTGCAATCTTGTGTGATTTCAGGCTTCAGTGATTTATCAGCCTCTTTGATAAGATATGATTTTAAAACCCCGGTTGAAAGATGATCCCATGGAAATACCTCATCCATAGAACGATGCCTGTGTCTGTACCAGTCAGGGTCCAAGCCTGTTTTTACAAAAGCCGAGTCCCAAAGCGTTTGATTAAATAGCTCTGTCCAACCATCGAAACGGCATCCCATGGCCTGAGCGTGATAAATGACCTTTGACAGCCTTCTGTCACCCCTTGCAAAAACGCCTTCCAGCATAGACTGGCGCGGAGTATGCCATTTAAGTTGAATATGTTTTCCTGAAAGACGATCTCTTAACAGGTTATGGTATGTTATGATTTCATTGAGCCTGATTTGGGGTTGCCACTGGAAGGGTGTATGCGCCTTTGGAACAAATGACGAGACACTTACATTAATCTTACGTCCTTTTTTCTTACCATCACCGGCGAAGAGGACTTTATGTGCCAAATCGGCAATGGCCTCAACATCTTCCCGTGTTTCTGTTGGAAGACCTATCATAAAATAAAGTTTAATAATCCGCCAACCGCGTTTAAAGATTTGTTCTGATGTCTCAAGAAGATCCTGTGTGTTGATATCTTTATTGATAACCTGCCGCAGACGCCATGTGGCGGCTTCCGGGGCAAGGGTAAAACCTGTGTGACGAACCTTGGCGATTTCATCCATAAGCTTTTCAGACAACGTCCCGACCCTCATGGAAGGGAGGGACAGGGCTATTCGTCTTGGTGACAGACTTTTCATCAGGGCGATTATTAAAGGCTCAATAGAGCAGTAATCACCTGCGCTTAAGGAAAGAAGAGAAATTTCCTCAAAGCCCGTAAGCCCAAGGCTTGATTCTATCAAATCAATTATCTTCTTGGGGGAACGTTCTCTTACAGGCCGGTATAAATATCCTGCCTGGCAAAAACGGCACCCCCTTGTGCACCCTCTTGTAATCTCAACGCCAAGTCTGTCATGTACAAGTCTTGCGGTACTTACGACCTGAGCATCAGGAAAAGGGGCATTGTCAATATCTGATATAATACGCTTGCAGATTTTTTCAGGGGCATTGTGCAAAGGTTCCATACAATCAATCTTGCCGTTTTTTAAATAATGTACATTGTAAAAACAAGGGACATAAACCCCATTTATCCCTGACAGGGCATACAATATTTCCTGCCTACTTCCATGAGATTTACGCCAGTCGGCAATGATGTTCATAATTTCAATTATAACATCCTCTCCATCCCCAAGGACAACGGCATCAAGAAAAGGGGCAAGTGGTTCAGGATTAAATGCGCAGGGACCTCCGGCAATTATAAGGGGGGTTGTTTTATCCCTGTCTTTTGAAAAAAGCGGTATTCCTCCAAGTTTTAACATTGTAAGTATATTGGAATAGGAGAGTTCATATTGAAGGCTGAATCCAATAACATCTATTTTGTAAAGCGGTGTGCCTGATTCCAGCGTTGAAAGAGGGATATTTCTTGCGGTCATCTGTTGTTCAGCATCAGGCCATGGTGCAAATACTCGTTCCGCCCAAAAATCAACGTGATTGTTTATGACATGGTAAAGGATCCTCAATCCAAGGTGGGACATCCCCACCTCATAAACATCGGGGAAAGCCAGTGCGATTCTGGCACGCACCTGTTCCGGTTCTTTGTTAATAGAGTTTATCTCGCATCCGGTATAGCGTGAAGGTTTATTAACCCCAATCAGCCAGTCAGAATCCATATTAATCCACCTTGATTCAATAACCAAAGCCTGATCATTATGACCAGGCTTTTTATTTGTGAGGACTTTTATTAACCTAAATTGTCTTTTAATACAAGAAGTGCCTGAAAATGTATTGGTAAAATTTGATGTATTCAGGGTTTATAACTGGCGCATAAGTTAAATTTATTTCTTTATGTCTGCTGTTTAATCTTAATTTTTTTGGGTATGGAAAGATAAAAGGTTACTCCTTTTATTGTATTTTTATCTATCCACACATGGCCGTTATGCCTCTCAGCAATTTCCTTGACAATTGCGAGTCCCAGGCCCGAGCCCATGATCCCTTTTGAGGTATCATCCCGTTGAAACAATCCAAATATTTTTTCTTTTGCCTCTTGTTTTATTCCAATACCGTTATCATTAAAGGAAAAAATATGATTTTTTTGATCTTGTTTATATCCTATGGTTATTTTACTCAAATTTTCGCCGCCATATTTAAGGGTATTATCTGTAAAATTCTGAAAAATTCTGAAAAAAGCTGATTTGTCTCCTGTTATTTCAGGCATATTATCAGGTTCCAGCCACTTGATATGGCGTTTTTTCAATAAATCTTCAAATCCATTTCTAACTTCTTTAATAACCGCTTTAACATTGAATTTTTCAAGATTTAAAGGCACCTCCTTGGTTGTGATAAATGTATTAATTTCTTCCAGAAGTGACACAATGTGCTCAGCTGATTTTAAAATTTGGTTACAATAGAGCTCGGCTTTTTCATCCATAATATTTTCAAATTTATCATAAAGACGTTTGGTAAAGCCATAAATACCTATTGCCGGATTTTTGAGATCATGCGATACGGAATAGGCAAAAAATTCAATCATCTCCTTTTTTTCGTTAATATCAATAATTTTGCGGTTCAGGTCTTCGTAAAGTAATATATTATTCGCTGCTATCGCAATCTGATTACCAATGGCCATTAACAGATCAATATTTTGATATGATAATTTTAAAATTTTTTTTGATGCGAGATTCATTACCCCGTATACCTTGCCCATTACAATCAGGGGCACACAAATAATTATTTTAAAGCCTTTTCCCTCTAACAGGGCTACTCTTTTTTTATCTTCCAGCTCGGAGACATGTTGGGCAATAAATGTTTTTGTATCCACCGACCTGCCTGAAAAGCCCTCTTTTATATTGATTTTTTCCAGACCTTCAGGTTTAAGTCCCTCATAGGCAACGAGATTCAAAAAAACTCTTTTTTTATCTATAAGATAAATTCGCCCGGCATCTAAATCAAAATGTTTTAAAACTTTTGACAAGGCGCCTTGAAGTAAATTCTTAAGATTCATATCAGCGGATAAAAAATTGCTCATTTCAAGGATAAATGCCAGCTCAATATTTCTTTGTTTAAGCTTTGATTCATCAAACGGGATTGAAATATATTTATTTTTTATCAGCATTATTTAATGTCCCTTATGGGTTTATATCCCGGGCATTATCTCTTGTTTATATATTTTTTAATTTTATCACCGTATTTTGCTTCCAGGGCCGCGGCTACTATTGCTGCTGCACATTTTGGTTCTGTAATATAATCACAATTTATAACTATATCAAATTCATAAGGGGAAGCATCTTTTTTTCCGTAGACTTCTTTAAAAAAAGCTCTTTGTTCTTTGTCAAGCTGATCAATGTTCTTTTCAATCTGTTGTTTGGGTTCATTAAGAATGTTTGCAAGATACTGTATCCTTTTTTCCATAGAGCAAATAAATCTGACGGCCAGGACCCTTTCTCTATCTATGACAAGATGTGCCCCCCTGCCGACAATAATTGCTGGTTCAATGCCTGTCATGGCAATAAATGCCCTGAATAGAAGCCTTGAATAGTCACTCTTGATAAAAGATTTTTCTCCAAAGGCCATGTTTAAAAGTTCGCTCATATATCCTGGATACTTTTCATCAAATATGGCCACTGTCCTTTCACTAAGGTTCGCTTTAGTTGCAATAAATTCCACTAGCTCACGGTCTATAACCCTAAAACCAATCATCTCGGAAAGTATGTCTGCTATTTCAAGCGCTCCTACGCCTATCTTGCGTGAAAAACAAATAACAGGCGGTTTTTGGAGCATATTTTGTTTTTTAGCATTTATTTTATCAAGTTGCTTCAGATACTGATCAGCCAAAACAGAGGCTTCTATCCTTTTTTTTGTATACATCCCGGGCGAATATATTTTGTTTTCAACATTTACGCTCATGATTTTGTCTCCTTTTTTAATTACCGGATTAATCCTTCTGATTTTTAAATTCAGCAAACCTTGTGCCATATGAAATAATAATGAATTGACAATATAAGTAATTATTTTTACACAATATTATTATGAGATTTGAGAATAATTTCAGCAATTGACAGATATTATATATGCCAATATTTTTTAC
>DAOWOC010000112.1 GCA_030642225.1 Deltaproteobacteria bacterium | reverse complement strand
CGCCCTATTTGTGTATTTTAATATTTCCGTGAGCCTAACCATTTCTGCATGTATTGTAAATAATTCAAAAATTTGAGAATTTTTTACACTTGAAATTTTTCCTGGATCACAGAAACCATATTTTTTGAGAAATAAGGGCAAGCATAATGGCACCTATATCCGTGTGGGATCATCCAGCAGAAAAGCATCCATTGAAATTATAGAAGAGCTTGAACGTCAGAAACAAAAAATATCCTTTGATTCGAAAATCTTGGGCAGACTGATGTTGAATACAGGGCAGAGTCAGGGCAGAGTCAGGGTAGAGTCAGGGTAGAGTCAGGGTAGAGTCAGGCAAAAAATGCCATTGAGATAACTGAATTATCATAAAAACACAATCAAATTGCTGACAACGGGTTCCATGTCAAAATCCAATGTTGCACTATTCCTTGGATTATCAGAATAGAAAAAAAAAGCTTTCGTTCCCAAGCTCCATGCCCGGGAACGAAGCATAAAATAATTGCTAAAAACAATGCCGCCTAAAGGCAAAGGTTTATGCCCTGCCTTTGGAAATAAAAATGGGCAGGTCTGCCCGTGGCAGTTATTCTATAAGTTTCTCAATTTTTACAGCTCCAACCTTGAATTCCGGTATTTTGGCAAGGGGATCAAAATGTTCTGAGCTGGTTAAAATATTTGTGGGATTTTCCCCAAAATGAATCGGCAGAAACAAAGTACCCGGTTTAACACAATTAGTGAGTCTTGCAGGTGCTTCCATCTCTCCCCTTCTTGAAGTTAAAAGAACAGGCTCGCCTGATTTTACATGGAGATTTTCAGCATCTGCCGGGTTTATCTCAACATATCCTGTTTTCTGTTCCGCATCAAGATGTGCTGAAACCCTTGTCATGGTTCCTGTATGAAAATGGGCAAACATTCTTCCGGTTGTTAAGAGATATGGATATTCTGCACAGGCAAGTTCAGCAGGATCTTGATATTTTATTCCATGGAATTTTCCTTTTCCTCTGGTAAAATTGTCTTTATGCAGATATGGTGTTCCAGGATGATCTGTATCAGGGCAGGGCCACTGGAGCCCGTCAATACCAAGCCTTTCATAGGTCATGCCTTGATAACTTTTCGTTAACGATGCCATCTCATTAAAAATTTCCTCGGCAGAAGAGTAAGACATTTTATAACCCATGGCAGTTGAGAGCTTTGAAATAATCTCCCAGTCAGACAGAACATTTCCAACAGGTTCCACAGCTTTTCTTGCTCTCATGCATCTTCGTTCAGTGTTGGTAAAAGTACCTTCTCGTTCACCAAGTGCAGCCGATGCCAGAACAACATCAGCTATCTGGGCAGATTCTGAAAGAAAGATATCCTGTACAGCAAGGAAATCAAGTTTTTTAAAGGCATGGTCAAGGTGATTCCGGTCAGGATCACTAAGCTTGGGGTTTTCACCAATAACATACAATCCCTTTATTTTACCATTGTCAATTGCTGTAATCATATCTGTAATGGTCATGCCTGGAGTGTCTGAAAGTTCGCAGTTCCAGGCTTTTGAAAATTTCTGCAAAGCATCTGGATCAGAAACGGGCTGATAACCTGTAAATACATTTGGCAATCCTCCCATGTCACAGGCTCCCTGGACATTGTTCTGTCCCCGTAGAGGATTTACTCCTCCCCCTTGTACCCCGACATTTCCACAGAGCATGGCAATATTACAGCAGGATTTAACATTATCAACACCTGTGGTATGCTGGGTAATTCCCATGGCATACAACAGAGCGGCAGGTGAATTTAATGCATAAATTTCAGCTATTTGTTCAATATCTTTTGTATCAACCCCTGTGATTTTTGACACCTTTTCAGGAGTATATTCCTGTACAACCTTTTTCAGTTCTTCAAAATCCTCACACCTTGTATCAATATACTCTTTGGCATGCCAGTTATTTTTTATAATAACATGCATCATACCATTTAACAGAGCAACATCAGAGCCAAGACGATGATTTACAGAGATATCCGCAAGATTTGCAAGCTGAATATTTCTTGGATCTGCAACTATGAGCTTTGCACCGTTTTCCTTTGCCTTGATTATTCTGCTCGCTATTATGGGATGACATGCTGTGGTATTGGAACCAATTACAAAGATTGTTTTTGAGTTTTCTTCAAATTCAGCAATAGAATTTGTCATGGCACCACTTCCAAATGCAGCGGCAAGACCTGCCACTGTAGAGGAATGTCACAGTCTTGCACAGTGATCTACATTATTGGTTCCAATGACAGCTCTTGTGAATTTCTGGGCAAGATAATTCTCTTCATTGCTAATCTTGGCAGATACCAGAACACCTATGGAATCAGGACCAAACTGATCTTTGATTTTTGTAAAGTTCTTTGCAGTATGGCTTATTGTCTCATCCCATGTTGCTTTTTGAAACCTTCCATCTTTTTTAATTAAAGGAGTTTTTAAACGCATGAAACTGTTTATGTATTCATGGAGATTCCATCCTTTTATGCAGAGCTTGCCCTTATTTACAGGATGGGATTTAAGGGGCAGTGTGGAATTGATCTTTCCGTCAATCACTTCAAAAAGAACTCCACAGCCTGTTCCACAATATGAGCAGACTGATGGTACGAATTTATAGTTCATTATTTTTTCCCTCGTTTAAAGTAAAGTATCCATTGGTTTTGGTTCCAATGTAACTTTATCTCCAATAACGGTAAAAGGAGATTTTTCCATATTTTGTCCCGGCTGATAATCAAAAACATCGGAAACAATTTGATTAATTTCCCTGTAAAGTAGTCTTAATGGAATCTCAGCAGGACATGCATCTTCACACAATCCACAATCAATACATCTTCCTGCCATGTGACTTGCCCTTACAAGATGGAAAATCGGTACATCAGGTGGAAGATCTCCAGTCTCAACAAGATCAGGATCTTCCAAACTGCAATCACTGCAAAAGCATACAGGACAGATATTTCTGCATCCATAACATTTTATACATTTGTTAAATTCGTACATCCATCTTGAAAAACGCTCATTATTATCATATTTTTCCATAAGTTCTTCAGGATCATTGTTAAATTCAATACCATGCTCTTTTTTAAACTTACCACTTTTTTTAGGTTCAAGATATGAACAGTCTGCATGGATCTTAATCCTTGAGGGACAGCAGTTAACATTAATGATTTCCATATTTTCCGGATTTAACTGATTCCAGGTATAAAGACAATTTAAAGCACGCTTATTACATTCCCTTGCTATTATGCCAATTTTTAGATCTTTATCTTTTTTGGCAAGATGGGTTGCCATTTTTTCAAGGGAATAACGAGTTTCACCTGTTTTCAGATCTTTGAGTTCATCTAAGTTTTCCTTTGTAAATCCGTGGGGAATAACATGACCATCTAATTCTTTATATCCAATAAAGATATCAACTTTCCCCTGCTCAAGAAGCTGTTCAACCTGATTTATGATATCCATGATTTATACCACCTCTTCCTTTACTTTATTGAGTCCTTTGCCGACTCCTTTATTGAACCCTTTATTGGACCCTAATGGGTTAGGTCCTAAAGCCCGTATTTTTTCTGTAAAATCTGTAACTACCTGAACAAATTTCTGGGCTTCAGCAGAAGAAATCCATTCAAGATGGAGTCGTCCTTCAAGCCCCATGAATTTCAGCATTTCCTGCATAAATGTTACTCTTTTGATTGTCATATGATTACCGTACAGGTAATGGCAGTCTCCAATATGTCAGCCACCAACGAGAACGCCGTCAGCACTACTCTGTAAGGCTCTGAGAATATGATGGGGAGATATGGTTGCCGAACACATTACACGTATTGGCATTATATTGGGTGGATACTGAAGCCTGCTCACTCCTGCAAGATCCGCCGCTCCATAGGTACACCAGTTGCACATAAAAGCTATGATTTTTGGTTCAAATATTTTTTTTTCCACCAGAATTACTCCTTTATACAGTTATTGCACTTTTTATCTGTGCATAGAGCTGCTCATTATTAAATCCCATAAGAGATGGAGCTTCAGAAACACAAGCTGCAGCACATGCTCCACATCCCTTGCAAAGGGCATCGTTTACCACTGCAACACTTCTTTCATAGTCAAAGGTTATTGCACCATAGGGACATACCTCAATGCAGCCCATGCATCCGGAACAGAGTTCAGGATCAATTTTTGATACAATACCTCCTACCTCTATACTGTCTTTCGTAAGGGTTGTTAAAGCCCTTGAAGCAGCAGCTTTTGCCTGGGCAATACTTTCATCCACGGGTTTTGGATAATGTGCCATTCCACACATAAAAACACCGTCCGTGGCCAAATCCACAGGTCTTAGCTTTTGGTGGGCTTCAAGGAGCCACCCATCACTATCACAGGCAACCTTAAAAGCCTGGGTAAGACTGGTGTTGTCATTAGCCTCTATTCTTGATGCAAGGCATAGAATGTTTGCATCTACTGTTAATTTTTTTCCAAGAATATGATCTTCAAATTCAACGGTTACATAACCATCATTAGCTTTTACAACGGGTTTATTATTTGTTTTGTAATTAAAAAATAAAATACCCATATTTCTTGCTTCCTTGTAGAGAAGTTCCCTTTTTCCATAGGTTCTGATATCTCTGTAAAGAATATAAATTCCTGCATCAGGATTGAGCTTTTTCGCTGCAATGGCACTTTGAATGGAATGAGTACAACAAACCTTTGAACAATATGGATGTTTTTCATCCCTTGAGCCAACACACTGGATAAAAACAAGATTTTTTGCATTTTCAATAATAGTAGTATTGTTTTTTTCCAAAATCTTAAAAGATCCAGAGATCCTGTTTTTTGAAATATTATTAAATTTTTGTAAAAATCTATTATTATCACATAGAACAGTTTTCTTTTTATTGTCGAATTCTATATTTATAGCAGGCCATTTATTAATAAGATTATTATTTATCCAATTAAATGATTGTTTGATTTCATCACTTAGAACATTAATTGATTTCTTTTTACGCATTTTACTTTTTCCCTAATGCT
>DAOWOC010000040.1 GCA_030642225.1 Deltaproteobacteria bacterium | reverse complement strand
GTAAAGGATATGCGGGCTCGACTCTTATGGGTGACGGAAAAATTGCCCTGATACTGGATATAGCCAACCTTGCAATTATGGCCAACCTTGTTTCAATGGAAAACACATTAAGGGCACATGAGGTTGCTAATGATGAAATATTAAAAAAGAGCGGAGAATCAGACTCAAAAACATTACTTGTTTTCAAAAATGCTATTGATGAACAATTTGCCGTACACCTTGATATGGTCTCCAGAATTGAAAAAATAAAGGCATCAAACATCGAACATATAGGTAATAATAAAATTGTCCAGTACCATGGCAAAAGCATCTCTGTATTAAGCATTGATAATGTTGCTGAGGTAAAACCTCTAACTATGGTGGAAGACCTCCAGATAATTGTATTTCATATTAAAGGAAAAGAGTTTGCGTTATTAGTCACTCCTCCTGTTGATGCAATTGAAACAACAGCTGAAATTGATCAAGACACATTCAGACAACTTGGGATATCAGGGTCCGTAATAATCAATGGCCAGACCACCCTCTTAATAGATATTTCACAACTGCTTAAAGCATTAACGCATGAAGTAAATAATTTGACAAAAACAAAAAACCAACCTGAAAAAAAAGAAAAGCCTTCAATCCTTTTTGCAGAGGATTCCGACTTTTTCAGAAAACAGATAAAAACCTTTATTGAACAAAATGATTATAAAATATTTGAAGCTGAAGATGGGGCAATAGCATGGGATATTCTTCAGGAACAAGGTTCTAATATTTCTCTGGTGCTTACTGATATTGAAATGCCGAATCTTGATGGTTACGGGCTTACAAAAAAAATAAAAGAAGACCCACGTTTTTCACACCTCCCTGTATTAGCGCTTACTGCATTGGCTGATGAGGAAGATATAAAAAAAGGGGAAGAGGCTGGGATAATAAGTTATCACGTAAAGTTAGACAAAAAAGATCTTATCATAGCCATAAATAAATTTTTTGAAAATATTGACAACAATACAAAACAAGATTAAACAATAAACGGTTATTCAATACAGGGCAGAAAAACATGGGGGATAATAAAAATATATCTTACGATTATATAAAACTCACCACATTTCACACAGGGGGTTCTGTTTGCGGTATTGATATAAACATGGTGCAGGAAATAAATAAAAACATGGATATTACACCTGTCCCGTCCACACCTGAATATGTTGTCGGTGTACTCAATCTTAGAGGCGACATTATAACAGTCATTGATTTAAGTAAAAAGTTAGGATTATCAAAATCTACAATAATAAAAGAAACAACCCGTAATGTGGTTATAAATCTTGGAGAAGAATTTATTGCTGTACTTGTTGATCAAATCGGCGAGGTGATTACCGGCGACAAAAATGATATTGAACCTGCCCCATCAAACCTTGAAGAGATAAAAGTCCAATATATTTCCGGCATTCTCAAAACAGAAGATAATCTAATCACAATTTTAAATATAGAAAAGGTGTTAACCATTTAATTATATATATCTTTCATTGATAACTGTGAATAAAACTTTGAATTCAAGGTGCCTGTGCCTATTTGCCTGGCATGTAAATTTGGGAGTATAAGGCGTATTTACTCTATATTGTGATAACAAAAAATGTGATGCAATAAAGAATTTGGACATTCATAAGATCATCAAACATATAAAAAGGAAATATTAAAAATTGGACGAACCCTTAAAAATTTTAATAGTTGATGACTCTATCTTTTACCGTAAGATCTTAAAAGATATCCTTTCCGAACTCCCGTATGTCTCTGTTGTCGGGACAGCAAGCAATGGTAAAACAGCCATGTCACGTATAAAATCTTTAAAACCGGATATCCTGACACTTGACATTGAAATGCCGGTAATGAATGGGCTTGAAGTATTATATGAATTACAAAACAAAAACTCTAACATTGGCGCTATCATATTAAGCTCACTAACCCAAAAAGGCAGTGAGATGACCATTAAAGCACTTGAATTGGGAGCATTTGATTTTATATCCAAACCTGAAGCAGGGACACTCAAAGAGAATAAAGCTGCCATTGAACAAATACTTGCTCCGATGTTAAAGGCATATGAACGTAAAATGAGCATACATAATATATTTAACGGAACTACAAAAGTTATAAAAGAAAATATAGTAAAAAAAATATCATCTATAAAAAAGATAACAGGGATAGCTATAAAGAGAAGGAAAAGGCATCTATCAAAAATTATTGCAATAGGGGCTTCAACAGGTGGACCCAGGGCGCTTTCATATATAATATCAAATCTACCACCTGATATTGGAGTACCTATTCTAATTGTACAGCATATGCCGGCCATATTCACTGAATCATTGGCAAAGAGCTTAAATTCCAAAACATCATTAAATGTTACAGAGGCAAAGGATGGACAGTCTTTAAAACCAAATAATATTTACATCGCCCCTGGTAACAAACAAATGAAGGTTGTCAAAAGCGTTGATAATAAAGATAAAATCATAAGGATAAAAGATGACCCTCCTGAAAACAGCTGCAAGCCATCAATTGATTATTTATTCAGATCTATTGCCGAACAATATCATGGTCATTCAACAGGCATTATCATGACGGGTATGGGTATGGACGGGATAGAAGGACTCACAGACATGAAGAAAACCGGGGCGCGTGTTATTGCTCAGGATGAAGAAACAAGCGTGGTCTTCGGCATGCCTAAAAAAGCAATCGAGGCAGGAATTGTGGATGTAATAGCCCCTTTAGAGTATATTGCCACTGAAATTACAAAATCAATCAAACCCATAAAAAAGGCTTCATAAATATAAATCAAAAAAACCAATAATAGATTATTGTTTTAAAAGACTTCTCATTTAATTTTTTTCCTGAGCTTTTCAAAAAGCCCTTTTAAACCATCTTTACGTATTATTCCGTTAAACTGGGACCTGTAATTAACAATAAGACTTACCCCGTTAATTACAATATCATATACAAACCAGCCCCCTGAATTATTCTTATTCAAAAGACGATAATTCATCGGGTAGGCTGCCCCCTCATGAATCAAATCAGTACGCACCTCAGCCCGCCTGCCATAAATTAACTCTTTTTTGAACATAACTTCTTCATTATTATATTCTTCTATTTTATCTCCATAAGTCATGGATAAAAAATCTGAAAAAAGCACAGTAAAGTCATCCCGCTCATTTTCAGTCATTGTTCGCCATGGCCTTCCAATTGTACGTTTAGCCATTTCCCTGAAATTAAAACTTATTGATATCGCAGACTTGACAGCTTCACGCCTTTTCTGCTTAAAACCTGGCGCCTTTAAATCCTCACGCTCAAGTACCATAAACAGATTATCCAATGTATCTTTAATTACTATGCCAGGGGGAGTAATAACATCTTCAGAATATGCATAAGGTATGTTTAATAGATAACAGAACAAAATAAAACAAAATATCACAATAATATTAATATTAATTTTAATTTTAAACAACATATGCCCCCCTGAAATCCCGATAAATAGATCACAAGATTCTAAACCTTGAAAATCTCATAAAAAATCGTCAAACCTTGCCATGTATAAACTGACCTATAATCTCCTCAAGTTCCAGAGGTGTCTCTGTGTCTAATATAGTATCACCATTTTTCAACACCTCTTCATCACCCCCTGGCAAAATTTTAATAAATTTATCCCCGATAATACCCTTAGTTCGAATCGCAGCAACTACATCCTGCTGAAGAGAAATATCCTTTTTTATCTTAAGCTCAATCACAGCCATGTCATCATCATTCAAAAAGACTCTCTCTACCCTTCCAACCTCAATCCCTGCAATTTCCACAGACGCGCCACTTTTTAAACCTGAAACAGAATCAAAAACAGCATAAATCTTATAATAATTATTGCCGATCAATTCAAGTTTGCCCAATTTTATTGATAAATATCCCAAACACAAAAGGCCAATTATGACAAACAGGCCAACGGCCATTTCTATATTAATTTTTTTCATATTCCACCTGATTATTATGCCATTTTTCAGCATTAATAAATGACTGCACTTCTTTTAAAGGAGAAGAAATAACTTCATCCGGTTGACCGCAGGCCACAATCTTTCCCTTATGCAACATGGCTACATATTCTGCTATACTGAAAATATGCGGAATGTCATGGCTAACAATAACTGCTGTATATTTTTTTTGCTCATGAGTTGATTTTATTAATCCAAAGATATTCCACATCATTATTGGATCAAGCCCGGCAACAGGCTCATCAAAAAATATAATCTCAGGGTCCATTATAAGTGCCCTCGCCAGGGCCACCCTTTTTTTCATACCCCCGGATATTTCATCAGGAAATTTATCACCCATACCTGTTAATTTTAATTGTTCAAGCAATTCTTTGACCTTATCGGCAATCTGTTTTAAAGACAATGTAGTTTTTTCACGAAGAGGGAATGCTATATTATCATAAACATTCATTGAATCAAATAGCGCCCCACCCTGAAACAACACGCCGAAACGGCTGCGTATTTCCATAAGCTCACGCCTGCCAAGCCTTGTGATATCATTGCCATCAATCAATATCCGGCCTTGATCAGGCTTTAACAACCCTATGAGATGTTTTAAAAAAACGGATTTACCGCCACCACTTGCCCCCATAACTACGGTTATCTTACCCTTGGGAATATTAAGATTAACACCGTTTAAGACATTCTGATCCCCAAATGCCTTAAAAATATCATAACATTTTATAATATCCATAGATCAACCATTTAAAAACTCACATCATCATTGATGTTAAAATATAATCCCAAATCAGTATCAGTACCGAAGAGTAAACAACCGACTGTGTAATTGCCTTACCAACACCCATGGCACCATGCCCGCAATGATAACCCTTGTATGAAGATATTAATGTTATAGTAATCGCAAATATCTCGCTTTTTATTAAAAAATGATAAATATCTTTAAAAACAATACTTTTTTCCATTTCATGTATGTATATCCCGGGATTTATACCAAGCAATTTAACTCCAATCAAATAACTCCCTGCAAGTCCCACAACAATAAAAATTGCAATAAGAAGCGGTATGACAATCAGAGATGCCACCAACCTCGGGGTAACCAAAAAATGTATCGGGTCAATCGCCATAGATTCCAATGCATCTAACTGCTCTGTAATCTTCATAGTACCTAATTCTGCGGCCATGGCCGATCCGGCACGACCGGTAATCATAAGCGAACCTATAACCGGCCCAAGCTCACGGATTAAACTCAAGGCAACCAGTGCCCCGAGCATCCCTTCCGACCCTACCCTGCGAAGGCCGTAATATCCCTGGAGCCCTAATACCATCCCTGTAAAAAGACCTGTAAAAAGGATGATAACAGTTGATTTACTCCCAATATAATAGGCCTGCTCCATTACCTTCCGTATACGCAACCCCTTGAAAATCCCTATAATTGACAGGTGGAGAAACACCTGAACCCTGCCGACATCACCAAAAAGCCCAAGCGCCATAGTCCCTGTCTTTTCAAGTCCCATTGCAATAAATATATTAAATCTCATAAGATAAGAGATTAATTTGTTATTTTTATTGGGTTCTTTTTCTTTTATATCCATAAGCTTTAATGCCCGTTTAAATCCCATGATCTTTTATCGGCTGGTTAAAATAACCTATACGAACATCTGAAAAATTATTTTTTATCTCTTTAACTATTTTTTCAATCCCTAAAGATGGTGAGTTCCCTCTTTTTATAATACCCAAATAAAAATCAGGGTCAATATTTAGATTTTTAAAATGGATAAATTTGATATCTGTCTTTTGAAGCAAATTAAATAATGACTCTAATTCTTCCTCCTGATCAGTCACGCCAGGAAAAATCAAATAATTTATCATGGTATAAAGCCCATTATCCCTGCATATTCTAAGACTCTCTATTACATCCTTAAAAACATAATTCACGGGACGATGATATGCATTATAAATATCCTCACGAACACTCGCCATACTGACCCGTATGGAATCCAGACCGGATATGATTATCTGAAGCAAAGGAACTGGCATACTGCCGTTTGTATTGAGATTGATTGTTCCTTTTTTTGTTTTAGAACGGATTTCTTTTATGCTGTCCCTTATCAGCGCCCACTCTGTTAAAGGTTCCCCTTCACAACCCTGACCAAAAGAAACAATCGGCGCAATAGCAGTTTCAAGATGAGAAACCGCAAGCTGAGCAATCTCTTCAACCGTGGGCGTAAATTCTATCCTGCCATGAGATGCCTCACATCCCTGCTCCGGCTGAAGCGAAATACACCCGAGACACCGTGCATTACAACTACGGCTTATTGGCAAAGGGGCTTCCCACCTGTTTAAAAAAAGATTCTTTGCTGCAAAACAATGATTGTTAAGGGCACAATTTTCAAGATGTTCAAAAAGTCTGTTTTGAGGATATAAAGGCCTCAACCGTTCGACCTGTGGCAAAACAATATCATCATCATAATTTATCGGATCCCATGTATTATTATACTCTACCTGAAAACCGCATACCTTGTATATCCCGTTTTCAAAACCAACTGCTGTATATGACCACATGGGCAAGATATAATCTTTGTCTTTATAGTCAGCTGCAGGCAAAAAGGTGCGCACAAAACCAGGGGGCATAAATGCCCCGACACTATGACATTTTATAAGCCTTTTACCAATCCTGAAGGATTTTAATGTAATATATTTTTTCTTATGTGGATCATAACCAATGGGAGGGCATTTAAATAAATAAAAAAGCTTGCTGAATTCCGGCAAATCAATAAGGTGTTTCTGATGTATCAACCGGTTTTCCCTTGCAGATGCCCCAACCAGCTCAAGATAAGGATGGTTATAAATTACTCCATTATCATCTGCAAATATAAGATTTGCCATTTTAAAACCAGTTACATAAAGTCAATTTTCAATACATTCATACAGGGCATTAAGTTTATCTCTTTTCCAATACTTAGATATCCCTGGATAACCCGACAAATTAGCTGCGGAAGATGGTGGAAATTTGGAAAGTTTTACCATAGTCTGATTATTCAATACACGAAAAGGCGCCTTATCCAATCTCTGTGCCTCTTTATTTCTAAAAAGATAAAGTTTTTTCAAACTCTCTTTTTGCTTAGAGGAAAGTTTTTTAGACCCTTTAATCTTCATATAATCATTTTCATTAAATAATCTTTGTGCTGCCTCTTTGCTCTCAACCGCCCTGAACTTTTTTTCTGCTTTAGGAATAAGCCCTTTGCTTAACAACTCATCTTCCATAAGATAGGAAAGAGGCAGCAGGTAATATGAATCCATCTGCGCATATTTAATCTGCATGGAGGAAAGCGGCCTTTTCCCCCAGTCTGAGCGCTGCATCCGTTTATTATGTTTTATCCCGAAAAATTCTTCGTACAGCCCTGCAAGGCTCATCTTAGGATGATCTGTCAGCTGGGCAGCCAAAAATGTATCAAAACAATTTTTCACCTTGCACCCCAAATCCCTGCGCAAGGCAATAATATCATTCTCCGCAGCGTGAAAAACCTTTATAATGGAAGGATTCTCAAAAATATTATTTAATATTGAAATTTTTTCAATTAAAAGCGGATCAACAATATAATCATGCATATGACTTGAGATTTGTAT
>DAOWOC010000002.1 GCA_030642225.1 Deltaproteobacteria bacterium | reverse complement strand
GCGGATTCGAAGTCCGACGCTCTATCCAGCTGAGCTACGGGCGCATTTGTATATTGCAAATCTTGCAAGCTATTACCTCACCCCTTAAAATAAGTCAAGATTTTTTTGATTTCATCTCCAGCTCTTCTTATAAACAAAATAAGGATAAATCTGATAATGTTCAGGGAATTCAATTCCAAATAACAATCTGAACTTATTGATTTTTCATTTATTTTATCATTATTTATAATTTAATTTAATAATTTTTAATAATCCAGCCTTTTACACAGATCAGCCACCCTCTCTCCGAGCTTAAATGCGTCGCCGGATGTTGTAATATCAGGAGCGCCTATTGATGCAACGCCATAATGTCCTGAAGCACTCATTGGATCACCTACTATAATCATACCGTAAATCAGCATACATTGGAGTATGGAAAATATAGTAGTCTCTTTACCCCCTGTATGATGCCCCCCTGTTGTAAATGCGGCCCCTACCTTATTCTCCATTTTTTTTCTTAATCCCACAAAATCATCAAAAACCTTTTTTAACTCAGCTGCCATAACACCGAAATAAACAGGAGAACCGGCGATGACAGCTGCTGAATTTAAAAAATCATCCTTTGTAATGTCTTTAGTACTTCTAAGAACTGCTTCAATACCTTTTGAGTCAATACCTTTCACTATCTCTTCCGCCAATTTTCTGGTATTCCCTCCCCTGGAATAATAAAGCACAAGTATCTGCATCATTTTCCTCCGTTATCATTAAATTGAATGTTAAAAAATTAAAGCTTGACGACTTTTCATGAAAGCATCAATTATATATTATATAATACTTTAAAATTGATATATCAGCAAAAATATTGACACACATGAAATTTATCAGTAAAGCATAATAATCAGCAATGACCAGGTTATTGCTGATTATAATATCATAGTTAAAAATCTTACAGGATATAAAAAATGCACCAAAAAAATCAAAATCCTGCAAAATTGATCAAGACCTATACCCGTGCTGAAGAAATAGCCAACAGTATTACTCACGGTATTGGCGCGGGGCTTAGTATTGCAGGGTTAAGTCTGCTTGTTGTGCTTGCATCTATGCACGGCGATGTATGGAGGATTGTAAGTTTCAGTATTTACGGGACAACACTCGTTATATTATATCTTGCATCAAGTATTTATCACGGTCTCCCCGCATCAAAAGCAAAAAATATTTTCCAGATTATTGACCATGTTTCAATATATCTTTTAATAGCCGGTACCTATACACCTCTCATGCTGGTCAATCTAAAAGGAGGATGGGGATGGAGCATTTTTGGTGTTATATGGGGGCTGGCTCTTTTGGGCATAACCCTTAAAACAATATTCTTAAACCGCTTTGAAAAATTATCCGTTATTATCTATGTGATAATGGGCTGGATCTGCATTATCGCCTTAAAGGAAATGCTTATAAAAATCTCTTTGCCAGGACTTATCTGGCTCGGGACAGGCGGCATATTATATACATCCGGCATTGCATTATATGTTTGGAAAAGTCTGCCATACAATCACGCGATTTGGCATCTTTTTGTCATTGCCGGAAGTATATGCCATTATTTTACAATACTGCTTTACATTCTTCCAATGCCTGATACTTAGGGTCTATTACGAAATAACAGACCCTTACTCTCAATATTTGATATAATTACAGACAAAATTTGTTCAACACAACTAAGATTAAAATAATCCCGACAAAAAAGATTTTAAATATATAAATATTTTTGCCGGGATTATTTTATTTTACGAATATCTGCCTACAATAGAAACAGCACAAACATTACTAAATGGGAACCCACCGAGATTATGGGTTAATCCATATTGTGGATCTTTTAATTGTCTTTCGCCGGCTCTGCCAAGAAGCTGCAGATACATTTCATAAATCATTCTAAGACCCGATGCGCCTATTGGATGGCCAAAGCATTTTAAGCCGCCATCAATCTGGCATGGAATCTTGCCGTCTGCATTATAAAATCCATCATAAATATCTTTTATAACTCCACCTTCAGGTGAAATATGAAGGTCCTCCATTGTAACCATCTCGGTAATAGAAAAACAGTCATGAACCTCAATCATGCTGAGTTCTTCCCTGGGATCTTTTATGCCTGCTTCAGCATAAGCCCTTGTGCTTGCATTTTGCGTAGTCGCAAAATATGAACCATCCCAGCTTTTATGACCTAATTCACGTCCGCTGCTTACTGCTATCTGAAGTGCTTTTACTGAAACAAGATCAGCATTTGATTTGAGTTTTTTTGCAATCTCCGGTGTTGTAACTATTGCACATGCTGATCCATCACTAACTCCACAGCAATCAAAAAGTCCCAAGGGATCTGCAATAAGAGGAGCGCCTAAAACTTTTTCAAGAGGAACTGCTTTTCTCAAATGAGCCTTTGGATTTTTAACACCATTTGCATGGCTTTTAACAGATATCATTCCAATGGCGTGTTTTAAATCCTCTTTGGAAATATTAAACTTTGCCCTGTAAGCGCTTGCAAGCTGGGCAAAAGCACCAGGAGCTGAAATGTTAGGTAGGACCTGACCGTTTAATGGCCCTGCATGACTGTCTATTGCAGGAAGTCCACCATAACCCGTATCTTTTAATTTTTCAACACCCAGAGCAAAAGCTATATCGCAAGCTCCTGATGCAACAGCATAACATGCTCCTCTAAATGCTTCTGTACCTGTGGCACAAAAATTTTCCACCCTTGTTACAGGGATATATGGGAATCTTAATACAGTTGCTAATCCTGTAGCGCTTTTCCCTGTTCCCTGTTCATCATAGCATGTACCATACCAGGCGGCCTCTATCTCATCGGGAGCTATACCTGCATCCTGGATACATTCCTGAAATGCTTCTACTATCAACTCTTCAGGCCCCATATCCCATCTTTCTCCGAATTTAGTACATCCCATTCCTAGTATTGCAACTTTATCTCTTATTCCGTCAGCCATTTTTACCTCCTATTTAATTGGAAACTATTGGTTTCGCCTTCCAGATATATTGAGTAAATCCTCTTTCTTTATCAATATTTCTTATTCTAAATACCATTTTAACAGGCGTACCAACATCTATCAGTCCTGTTTCATTATCTGTGAAATCAAACAGACTTTTTGCACCGTTTTCAAATTCAACCATTCCATAATGAGCAGGAGGATCCAGTGTATAAGTTAAAATATCAGCAGTATAAGAT
The DNA here is from genome assembly GCA_030642225.1 of Deltaproteobacteria bacterium. Taxonomy (GTDB): domain Bacteria; phylum Desulfobacterota; class DAOWOC01; order DAOWOC01; family DAOWOC01; genus DAOWOC01. The sequence goes on along the minus strand of DAOWOC010000002.1, from coordinate 10,577 downwards.
GCTATTTTCCCGGAAACTCCAGAAAATTCCAAGTCTTCCTGAGTATCAATTGCCCTACATTCAGGGTTAACGCATACCTCCATTTTGGGAAACTGGTCAGTCCCGCATTTTGTGCATTTACCGCCAACCATACCCAAAATCATACGCCTGCTTCTGTAAAGAGCAGTCAGGGCTGTTCTCCAATCTGCTTCTGCTCTCATCATCCAGTCTTGAGCAAGGAGTCCTCTGTGAGACAAAAATTTTATATAATTGTGCTCCTCTTTTCTATCTGCAAGAGTCGCCTTAATTCCTACTCTGTCTTTATGGGCAGATATTTTGTCTGTAACTTCAAAAAGCATGGCTGTAGCGCCCTGGCCAAAAGCTACTGATATGATTTTATCACCCGGGCTTGCATCTTCTATGGCAGATATCAGCATGACCAATGAGTGGGCAGTTCCTGTATCGCCGCAGACACTATGCATATTATCCATGGCTTTATCAGCGGCTATACCCATCTGGGTTGCAACCTGAGCTTGCAGCCTGCCAAAAACACATGGCATGGTAAACCTTGCAATATCTTCACCTTTAACCCCTGTTTTATCCATTAAACCCTGAACAGCTTTGGGGATTATTGTGCCATAACCTACATCTTTGATCCATCTTTCTTCCCAGTTATAATCAAACCTTTCATGGAGCCCCCTGTAATGATCAATAAAATCATCAGTTATTGTGAAGCTTCCTTTAAATTCGGCTATTACATCTTCTGTCCCCAAGGTAAGAGCTGCTGCACCGTCTCCTGCCCACAGTTCATGTAAATATCCCATTTTTGTAATTCTTCTATCACCCGCAGCAATAAGAACATTATTATAATCACCTGATTTAACAGCGTTAAGCCCGGCCAGAAGAGCAGATGTGCCTGCACGCATGGAGCCTGTAAAATCAGCGGATTCAACTGATTCTTTAAGGTTTAAGGCCGCGGACATAATTCCGGCATTCTGTCTATCCTGAAAAGGGAAATTTACCGATGCAAGATATGCAAGATCAATATTTGATTTATCCGTACCTTTTATGCAATTTTTTGAGGCTTCAACAGCCATTGTAAGACTGTCCTCATCCCAGTTTGCCATTGATTTTTCCCCGTTGGCCGAACCTATCAAACCAGGAGCCATCCAGGCGTTTGCCCCATAAATAGTACCACGATTTAACCTGTATCGCGGAATATAACCTCCATATGATGTAATACCAAACATGTAATAACCTCCTTGAATTTAATTTATACTGCTACAGTTATTAGCTGATTTTGTTGTGAAATTTTTTAAGCTTAAACTATGACAAAAATTTTTTACATATACCAACCTCCTTGAATTTAATTTGTATTACTCTATATATTATCTGATTGTATCGCAAATATTTTTTTGAATTTAAAATATAAAAGAGAAAAGGTCACTTGATAAATATTATGTCAAGAAAAAATACCATATTATTACAGATTGTTCCAATTTTTCAGTTGAAGAAGATATATGCTGTGCGAATTCAAACTTTTATAGATTATTCTCCTTTAAATTGAGGTTCCTTTTTCATGGCAAAGGCCATCATACCCTCCATAGCATCCTTTGAAGCCATAATTTTGGCAAAGAGTTCCTGCTCAATTTCCATGCCTTTTTTAAGAGGCACTTCAACGCCTCTGTATGCCGCTTCTTTAACAGCCTTTACTGCAAGCGGCCCATTTTTACATATTATGTTTGCCAGATCATTTGCTGCGTTCATAAGCTCTGACTGAGGCACGACCTTATTAACAAGACCAATGCGGTAAGCCTCATCAGGATCAATAGAATCAGCTGTCATAGGTATTTCAAGTGCCAGGCAAAAAGGAACAATGCGCGGCAATCTCTGAGTACCCCCGCCACCAGGCATAAGCCCCTGTCTTACTTCTCTGAGTCCCAAACGCGCCTTATCAGTAATAATACGGAGATCACACAACATGGCCAGTTCAAGGCCACCGCCTGTTGCAATGCCGTCAATAGCCGCGATAAACGGTTTCCAGCATTCTATACCTTTAAAAAAATCCATGACATCATCCATGGAAGGCGCTTTCCCCTTATCTCCCGAACCGCCGCCGATCTCTTTTAGGTCCATGCCGGCACAAAAGGACTTTCTGTCAGAACCTGTATCAGCCCCTGTTATAATTGCTGCAAAGACATCATTATCATCCCTGACCTTTTTCCAGCAGTCACCGAGCATTGCCCATCCCTCAAGCGTCATGGCATTTAATGCCTTTGGCCTGTTCAAAGTAATATAGGCAATTCTTCCTTTTTTTTCATACAATACCGGTGGCATTTTGACTTATTCCTTTTCATTAATTTATCTAAGACATCAACCTGATAAATGGTATAATAAACTATTGGTAAAAAAATGAACAGAGATTTTACAGAATAGGTACATTTAAGGCATTAGATAAAATCCCAGTTCTTTATTATAATCATCGTCTAAAAATTCTATCCCAACAAAATTTTTATATATATTACGAACCACGCCCTGTTTTTTTATTTCAGATTTTTTCCTGTCATCAAGGACGAATTTAGCTATAATACGGTCATCAACAGCGACGTTGCTCATATGATTTAGGGCAAATTTAAGACCACCAAGGGATAAATTTCTTACCATCATATTCCCCTCTTGTTTATCCTTGGAATTATTAATATAAATACCGGATAAATTAACATCCTTTCTGTAAAATTTTCTAATTTCAAGGGAAACAAGGTAAACATGACCACATTTACATTTTACTTTTATAGGTTTATTGATTGTTTTATATTTTTCAACATTGGAGACAACCGATTTCCCGCATTTAGGACAAATCAATGTAGCATTGTTATTAACAACAAAAATTTTTTTGGGGCCTGTCATTAAAAAAAATTTCCTTTAAGTAAAAATCTTCTCATTAAAGCATATTATATTATTTTTTAGTTCAATGGCAAGGACGCAATAATATTAAGTATAATAATTTGACAGTTTTTTAAAAAATAATCAAGTTTTTTCAAAGAGATATGAAAAATGTGTACCCATTGCCCCGATAATGTAATCTATATTCATGTTGGATAAAAAGTGATTAGCGAGTCGGTCATATTCTTTATCGCGGAAGGATAAGCCTGAATTTTCTTGTATTTCAAGTATGTTAAAGCCTGTCATAGTTAGCCATTTCAATAAAATAGCAGGGGAATCAAAGAGCCCGTGGATATATGTCCCCATTATATGATTATCCAGAGACATGCCCCCATCTTTCAACTGACTTTTTTGACCATTTTGGATTTTTATTTCAAATAAATGCCTTGTTTCGCCTTTTGTCTCGCCAAGATGTATCTCGTATCCATCTCCATAAGCCTCATCCCATGCAAAACTTGTGCGTGTTGTTATTTTAGGAGCCTTTAAGATCGTTTCAACAGGAAGCAGGTTTAATCCATCAGTACTCCCTTTTTTACCTTCAAGGCCGTCAGGGTCATGTATTACCCTGCCGAGCATCTGGTATCCCCCGCAAATACCAAGGATATAACCGCCTGCCCTGGCATATGAGATAAGTTTATCCTCCCAGCCTGACTGCTTAAGCCATTTAAGGTCATTTCTTGTATTCTTTGAACCCGGGATAATCAATGCCTTGTATTGCCCAAGGTCTTCGGGACTTTTTAAAAAAGAGAGTCTCACGCTTTTTGTACGGATAAGCGGATCAAAATCATTAAAATTTGAAATATGCGGGAGTTTAATAATTCCTATTGAATCATTACCCCTGTCTTCGTCAACAGATATAATTTTTTCTAAAACAACCGAGTCCTCGGCCTCAATCTGGATATCGTTATAATTTGGTATCAGGCCGATTACGGGTTTTGATGTTTTTTCTTCAATCCATTTAATTCCATCTTTAAACAGTTCAGGATCACCACGAAACCGGTTGATCAAAAAACCGGTTATCTGTGCCTGTTCTTCGGGAGAAATACATGCAAGTGTCCCAATGCATTGCGCAAAGACGCCACCCCTGTGAATATCAGATACAAGGATTACAGGGGCATCGGCATATTTTGCAATCCTTAAATTTGTTATATCATTTTTTGCAAGATTCACCTCAGCGCATGAGCCTGCACCTTCCATTATAATTAGATCATGATTCATCCTTAATCTGTCAAGGGCTTCACAGGCAATTTTAAAAAAATGCTCTTTTTTCCTGTAATAAGCCTGTGCTTTTTGATTGCCAAAGACCTCTCCGAGGACAACAACCTGCGCCCCTGTATCGCTCGAAGGTTTAAGAAGTATGGGATTCATATCCTCATGGGGCGGGATTTTTGCCGCCTCTGCCTGAACTATCTGCGCCCTTCCCATCTCCTTGCCGTTTGGGGTTACACCGGAATTGTTTGACATATTCTGCGCCTTAAAGGGCGCAACCTTAAGCCCGTAATTGGTGAATATTCTGCAAAGCGCAGTTGCTGCAATGCTTTTACCTACATCCGATCCTGTCCCAAGGACTGCAATGCACGGGGCAAATTCCCTTTTATTTATCTTTTTTGTCAGGCCATTGGCACTCATTTCAAGAACTCTTTATTTTATGGCTATATGGAATATTTATTTAAATATCCGCGCGGGGTTATCATAAAATCTTTATAACAGTAAGTCGCACTGTTTCCGATTATCAGAATCGTCTGCATGTCAATTTCATCAAACGGGACACTGACAAGCGTGGCCAATTTAACAATCTCCCCATCCCTCATTGCCCTTGAAACAATGCCGACAGGCGTATCCTTTGCCTTAAATTCAAGTAAACGTTCCAAAACAGCCTTTAACTGCCAGTCCCGTTTTCTGCTTTTTGGATTATAGATTACAATGACAAAATCTCCCTTTGCAGCGCAGGTTATTCGATTAAGAATCACATCAAAAGGGGTCATGAGATCGCTTAAGCTTATGCTTGCAAAATCATGCATAAGAGGTGCGCCAAGAAGAGATGCCCCTGCGCTTAAAGCAGGGATACCCGGGATTATTTCAAGTATCAGGTCAGACTCTTCCGATCTCTCCTGCTTTGCAACCCTGATCTTTTTTTCAGCACATATCTCAAGAACAAGTCCGGCCATACCATAGATTCCTGCGTCGCCGCTTGAAATAATAGCTGTTTTTTGACCTGCCATGGCATGATCAATGGCAGTCTTTGCCCTGTCTATCTCTTTTTTCATTCCATAAGAAACTATGGTTTTATCCTTAATAACCATAGATACAAGTTGAATATAGGTTTTATATCCAACCACCACATCAATATCCTTAAGTATATCAAATGCTTTTCTTGAAAAATACTCGGTATTGCCAGGGCCAATACTGATCACATAAAGCCTGTTCTGGCAACTGCTATGGTTATATCCTTTGTCATCTGTTTTTTCACTATCATTTGAGTGGTGTTTGCTGCAAATAGTGCCGCTGCTTCGCATACGCTTTTAACTCCGGTATAATATTTTACAATTTCTGAAGGCGTTTTAACGCCCTGAACCATGGAAAGTTCATCAGGGCTATAAAAAACAATGGGTTTATTAAGCCCACGCGCAAGGGACAAGATTCCCTCTTCATCCTGTTTAAGATCAATTGTTGCAAATTTTTGAATGCTGTTTAAGGAAAGTCCGGCTGTTTTAAAAACCTTAAACAGAAAATCCATTAATGCATCCTTTTTAACACCCCTGTTACATCCTATCCCAACAACAAGTATGCAGGGTCTCAGGATAAGTGTCTCATCCTGAGCCATGGGGCTTATCTTGTCACTGATATATACCCCGGGCAAAATACGCCCCTGTTCATCCCATGGGATTATATTATTAAAACAATCAGATAAAAGATTATACGGGTCATGGACATTAATCTCTTTATTTGCAACTATCGCCATATTAACCTTTTTTATGGCTGCCGGATTTTCAATAAAAAGACCGGTCTCATGCGCAAAAGAGTCTATGCCTGTAAGATGATTTATATCTGTAGCTGTTGTAATCACAGGATCGCCATTGACTATCTTTGCAATTTTACAGGCAAGCCTGTTTGCCCCTCCTATATGGCCAGAAAGGAGGCTGATAACATGGTGTCCCTTTTCATCCATAACAATAACAGCCGGGTCAGTTGTTTTATTTTTTATAAGAGATGCTATTACCCTTACAACTATACCGGTCGCCATTATAAAAATATGGCCTTGAAATTGATTAAAAACAGATGTTAATTCAGATTTAAATTTATCAAAACCGCTGCATGTACTCTCTTTTATAATCATATGTGACGGCAGAAAACACTCTGAACCGAGAAGTTTCTTATTAAGCATGCCTGCCAGTTCAGCTCCTTTTAGAGTAAGCGCCCAGATGGCATATTTTTCAGAAATGCCTTTATTTTGAAAAAAAGTTTTCATTTTCTGAAATTATGAGAAAAATTTTTATTATAGAGCTGGGATTTTTCAAATGTCTCCATCTCCCTGACATTGGTGGCATTGCCTACAATTATTAAGGCCTGTCTTGATATATCTTCTTTTTTAAGTGTCTTTAAAATATTCTTAATTTGAGTATGAATAATCTTCTGTTCAGGATGACTGACCTTATAGGCAATTATAGCAGGAGCATCCGCTCCATAGGCATCCATCAGTATATCTGTGGTCTCTTTTGCAAGAGAGATGCTTAAATAAATAGCCATTGATGATTTGTGAGCAGCAAGGTCTTTTAATGATTCTGATTCCGGTACTTTGGTCCTTCCGCTCATACGGGTCAGGATAAGCGTCTGGCTTATGCCGGGGATTGTGTATTCCATTTTGGATTCAGCAGCAGCTGCAAAGGCAGCGGTTACACCCGGTATTACCTCACATGGGATGGATTCCCCCTCTATCTCAACAATTTGTTCATAAATAGCACCATACATACTTGGATCGCCTGAATGAAGTCTTACAACCTTTTTCCCTTCTTCATAAGCCTTTAGCATGATATCGAGCGTTTCTTCTAAGTTTAATGGTGCGCTGCTAATCTTCAAAGACCCCTGTTTTGCCCATTTTAAAAGGGCTTCAGGGACAAGAGAACCGGCATAAACGATGACATCGGCTTTGCTTAATACTTTTTTGCCCTTTACTGTTATAAGTTCAGGGTCACCCGGGCCTGCTCCGATAAAAATAATCGGGTATTTTGTTGTTTTAATTTTTGTATCCACAGTGTCATTTTCCATTATCAGTTATAATTTTTATTTATATCCGGTTATAATCCATACAGGATTAAGCGCAATAAATCTTGCGTCATGTGGCATGGGTTTACTCTTGCTTACCTGTATCTGCGCCACTTCAATCTTAAAATCAAGCTTGCCCAAGGTCATACGTGCTGTCTCAAGACTGTTAAACAATACAGTATTAACAACTATCACCCCATTTTTTTTTAAACGAGCTGCGGCACGTTCTATAATTAATCCAAGTTCTTTTCCGCCACCACCGATAAAAATACGATCGGGCAAGGGAAGGTCATTTAATCCATCAGGCATAACAGCCTTGACAATAAAGAGATTATTAACATTAAAATGTTTTTTGTTCTGCTCAATAAGCTTAATCCTTTCCTGCTTTTGTTCTACTGCTATAATCTTCCCATCGCCAAGCAGTAAAGATGCCTCAATAGCTATTGAACCGCTGCCCGCACCAAGATCCCAAAAAACAAGCCCTGGCCAGAGGCGAAGTTTGGATAATGTAACTGCCCTGATTTCAGATTTGGTAATAAGCCCTGCTTCATGTTCAAACAAATCATCTTCAGCCCCAAGATAAAAATCTTTTAAAAAAGAGGTGGCATCAGCCCTGGATTCAGACGGGTATTTTTTAAGAATTACCACATTAAGTGATGAGAATGATTTAACAGCCGCCTGTCCAAGGGTATGCCAGGAGATTGATTCATCATCCGTACCAAGATTTTCAAGTACGCACATATGAAAATTTTGTATCCCTTTTTCAACCAGCTTACTGGCCAGCCATGAGGGCGTTTTGTTTGCATCAGTAAAAACAGCAACCCTGCTGTTTTCCTCAAGTGCCTTAAATAAAGGGGATAATAATCTGTTGCCATGCAGGCTTATGACACGGACATCATCCCATGGTTCCTTTATACGGCTGAATGCCGCTGCAATACTTGAAATATTCGGATGTATCTTTATATTGTCAGGCCCAAGCGCTGTTATAAGTGTGGCGCCGATCCCGAAAAATAAAGGGTCACCTGATGCCATAACAACTATCTTTTTATGTGTGATATTTTTTCTTATAAAATCTGCAAGTTTGTCAATTTTACCTGTGATTTCTTTTTTTTCAGAAGGATGATCTTGAAATGCAGCAAGGTGCCTTTTACCACCGATCAATATATCAGCCCCCTTAATTATTCTGATATGTTTTGGCGCAAGGTCATCAAACCCGAGCCCAAAACCGATTATCTCAACAGGGATCATACATCCCCCTTGTGCAAAAGACTTGAATCAAAAAGGATACTGCCATCAAAATCAAAGATAACATTTTTTATATCCACATCTTCTCCGGTTATTTTACTTATATTGCAAAACATCTTTTGCCCGATTAGACATACCGGTTTTATATTTTTTTCCTGCATATATTTTAATGCCTCTCGTGCGGTATTTGCCCCCTTTATCATTTGTGCCAGAAGATTATCCTGTGATGCTTCAAATGCCCAATCGGCAAGTTGGCTCATGTCAATTTTAGTCTTAGCAGCATGTGTATATGAAAAACCCTGGGCTATCTTGATCGCCTTGCCAAAAAAAACCGATAGAAAAATTCTTTTAAACCCTTTTTTTTTGCATGTTCAACGGAAAATTTAAAATAATCACCAAACTGTACAAACGCCTCTTCAATATATTGAGGCCAAAACCCTTGTGCGAATTTTTCGCTTCTTCGGCCTGTTGCCAGGATTATTGTTTCACACCCCAATGCCCTTGCAACAGAAAAGCTTGAAACTATTGTGGCCTTGTAAGCCTCATGAGAAAGCGGTTTTACAATACCAGTGGTTCCAAGGATGGATATACCGCCGATTATCCCAAGGCGTTTATTTAATGTCCTTTTTGCGAGTTCTTCTCCTTTTGGCACAAAAATCTCTATATCTATTTGCAATGATTTTTCAGGTGAATATAAGGCCAGAATATCATTAACACCAACTATTATCATGCTTCTTGGCACAGGATTGATAGCAGCCTCCCCAACCGGAAGCTCGAGCCCTGGTTTTGTTATACGTCCAACCCCGTATCCCCCTGTAATAGAAATAATATTATTGCCATCTGTTTTTTCCTCTACCCATACCCTTGCGCCGATCAATGCCTTATGCGTTATATCCGGATCATCGCCGGCATCCTTTTTAATAATACATTCAGCGCTGTTTTTATCTTTGCAAAGCGAATGAATAGATATCTCCAGTGTTTTACCCGATGGCAGAGTAACGGACACGGAATTTGAGGTTTTATTTTGAATCGATAAAATCAATGCGCCCTTTACCGCCGCTGTTGCCGCTGTGCCGGTGGTAAAACCCGTCCTTAGCCTCTGGTGCGATTTTTTCAAGAGGTTTTATCCCCTTTTTTTATTATCAAAAGTGTCAAGTAATCGGGCTTTGTTTCAACCAGCTCCTCAATATTTGTTACAATTCTTTCGTCCGGCCTGCTGCAGTTCATAATTGCCGTTGTGTTTTTCAACATATCCATTTGCTCAAGTGTTGAATAGATATCCTTTATTTTGCGATAGGCCTTTAATAACACTATATTATCTACCTGTCTTTCAAGCCTTTTAAGTTGTTCTCCGCCTTTGGAGCCTGAAAGAATCAGCAGAGATTCCTCACCTTCGGCAAGAGGTATATTTATTCTTGCTGCTGCTGCCTGATATGAAGTAATACCCGGGATTGTCTCAATATCAATATAAGGGGCAATTATTTTTAATTTTTTAATAATATAACCATAAGTTGAATATGTTAACGGATCACCAAGCGTTAAAAAAGCCGCATTTTTACCCTGTTCAATCTCCTTTATGATCTTTAATGTATTTTTTTCCCATAATTCATTAAGAATAGTTTTATCTGTTATCATAGGAAATAAAAGATTCTTAACCGGAGTCATGGACGGCAGATAAGGCATTGCAATATCCATGGATATACTTCTTTTATCCTTAGATGATGCTGAAAATATTACATCCATACGTTTTAGTATATTAACGGCCTTTATGGAAATAAGTTCGGGATCCCCAGGCCCCACACCGATCCCGTAAAATTTGCCTGTTTTATGTTTCATGGATTTTCCCTTTGTATGATTATTTTCAACAAGGCATTCATGACCGATGCCGCAAGATTGGAACCGCCTTTGCGTCCCATATTTGAGATATAAGGTATGTCTGTTTTGATAAGCCTTGCCTTTGATTCGGATGCATTGACAAAACCGACCGGCAGACCGACAATAAGGGCAGGTTGAGCCATGTCGTTTTCAATAAGATCAAGAAGCCTTAACAGGGCTGTTGGTGCATTACCGATGATATAAATTCCGCCATCCAACAAAGAAGCGGCAAAACTGACCGCAGAAGCCGCCCTTGTATAACTGTTTATAAT
>DAOWOC010000219.1 GCA_030642225.1 Deltaproteobacteria bacterium | reverse complement strand
TATTATTATATATTAATAACCGATATGTCTATTTAATGGTAATGTCAAATTATTTCTTGCACTCCCCAACTCATTTCACCGTCCCAAATGCCCGTGATATCAACTTGCCAATTTCCCAAATTTTTTTTGAGGTAATCAGGATTCATTTTTTTGATTTTTTTATGAATCTCCCGACCTTTTTGCACTTTAAATTTTTGTTCTTGATGTTCAGGTAGATCCAGCACATTTTCAAAATATATAAATCTTGGGCAGTAAAGATATTCTAAAAGATGAGTAGCAGTAATAAACCCTTGAGTATTATTATCCATTTTAAAAAAAATAGCTTCGAAATTTATCGTTAGTACGTATCCAGCCAACATCTTGAGCGTAATACTGATCTTTGTTAGATTTAAATAGCTATTCCATATATTCTTTACATTATCATAGTCTATAAACACTTCCATTAAAACAAGGATTAAATATGCTTGCCATGCCAAATAAGACCTGTCGGTATTTTTTGGCGGAATTAGAATTAAAACAGGTAGCTAAGTTCAGTTCTGTATTCATCATAGGACGGATTGTGACCGCTTCTTTTGTTATCAGCCTCCACAAATCCCATCCTTACCTTGACCTCTATAAATTGTTTAACAGGGAGCCTGTACCATACGTCTGCATGGATGAAATATCGATCTGTTTTTGATACGGAACCCAATTTTTCCTTGTTATCGTCGTAATTCATAAATGTCCAATCTACTGATGCCCTGAGTCCTTTTACAAGATTGGCCTTGCCAAAATCAAAGGCTCCTTTTACCATAAACGAGCTGGTGTCCGCCTGCCAATTGTACTGTCCCATGGATCGTGTATATCCTCCTGTGGGAAACCCCCGCCATGGAGTAATAAGGTCTGCATCGTCACTTACTCTTGTGTATCCCAAATGAAACAGGCCCGGTCCTTTTAAAAGAACAAGACGGGCGCCGTAAAGCATTCCATCAACATTATCCGCATCCTTGTACCCCAAATAAGAACCTTCCCGGCCAGCCAGTCTACCGCTAAGAGCTGCGCCTCCAATCTTACCGGCGCCATCGTCAAACTGTTCCATATATCTTGCCCCGGGGGTAAGTGTCCAGCCGCAACCTATTGGTATCTTGTAATTGGCTTCACCCATAAAAGAATAAAAAAGATCAGGCACGGCATTGTACCACGCATCAAGTTTCAGACGCGTGATCGATGTGTTGCTGATCCCGACAATAACCAGGTCATTGTTTACCTCTCCCCCCCCTGCCTTGAGGTTGGCATAGGAAAGACCTCTGTGAACCGCAGAATCGTCGTTGTTATACCATCTATGATAGGGCGATCTGTTTTTATGCCCAAAGGTGATAACATCATGAAACCGGGTATGATCCCTTAGCTTCTGCTTATTGAAAAACGCCAGCATAACGGATGTATCCGGCACATACCTGCTTGTTAAAGAAACACCTTCAAACGTATTTGGTATCATTTTGGTGTCATTTGATTTTGTCAAAAAACTTTCACATATCTGACGTCCTATTTTAACATCGGTTTTCATGAAGCTGTACTGCAGATAAGCCTGGGCAAGCACCGTCATGCCCCATCTGTTTTTTCTCAAAACATCAAATCGAGAGAAGGTGTCTTTACCTGATGCACCGTATTTTGCATCTGCATCATCTAAAGCATCAAGGTTTTGTGATGTATAACCCCCTATCGTAGCACTTAAGCCATAATACGGGGCGGATTTGGCGATCAGGCTGCCGCCAACGGCAAAACCTGTCGGATTATGCATAGCTTTTTCTTCCCAGAAGAATCTGAAATAATTGGTCCTGAACCTTCCGTAAATCATGCCCTCGGTAAATACTTCGCCAATGTTTGACGCATTTTGCGGGAGGACATTGTAGGTCTCCGTCATGTTGCCCTTGATTATTCGTTTGGGCTTATCTGATGCCGCTGCATTTCCTGAAACAATTAAAATGAACAAAATTCCAATCAACTGAAAAATAACTGTCAGAGCATATGGCTTTTTATCTAAAACCAGGTTGCCTGTCATTTTATATTCCTTTTTTAAAATTAAGCAGAATTTATTAATATAACATAAAAAAAAATAATAAAAAGATTAACTATTGCCAAGTATGAACAAATTAAAAAAAATAGATATATTAATATTATCAAATAATTATATAACAAATACACGAACAGTATAAGGTTTTCAAGTGAAAATATTTTGGCAAGATAACTTGCTGATGTTTATATAAACACCATTTTGTTTTGTATTAAAAACACATTCGTTTTATAATTTTCTAAGGGTCTTGACTATAACAGGGAAAATAATTTACCCTCTTGCGGTAGCCGGTATTTTTTTTGTATTTGTATCCTTTGTCCCAAGGCTGATCAAGAAGCGATATCAAGAGGTCTTGCCAGAAGGTCTTATCAGGGGAACCCTAAGTAAATGCTGAAAGAAAATAAGAAAAATCGTAACTATATCAGTTGATATGTATATCTTCAGGCATAATCTGATTAAACTATTGTAAAAGAAAATGACCTGAAAATATCAGGGAAGGAATTATGATATATCAATATATTTTATTGTTAGTGGGAGCTGTAATGCTTTATTACGGCGCGGAATGGCTTGTGAAAGGTGCAGCCGGCCTTGCCCGGAGTTTAGGCATAACGCCGATAGTGATTGGGTTAACCGTCGTTGCTTTCGGTACTTCGGCTCCTGAGCTTGTTGTGAGCGTTATTGCCTCAATTCAAAATAAAAGCATGATCGCCGTGGGCAACGTTGTGGGAAGCAATATATGCAACATTGCCCTTGTGCTTGGTACAGCGGCTTTGTTAATGCCGGTCATAGCTGTTAGATCCGTGGTTAAAAGGGATATCCCATTGATGCTTATTATTTCAGTATGTTTTTTGCTCCTTTCGTTAAATTCTGAAATTTCCAGAATTGAAGGGGTTACGCTGTTTAGCGGTGTTATTTTGTATACGGTTTACAATTATTATTTATCAGCCAAAGAATTTAAGCTTGCCCGGGCAGGATCTGGTTTCGTTGCCGGGGGTAAAGCTGAGGTTGAACCGGAGGATATCGGATTCATAGAATCGAGGGTGAAGCAGGTCGCTTATATTGTTGTGGGAATTGCGTGTGTGGTAATCGGCGCTCAGATATTAATTAATGCGGCTGTTATTGTTATGAAGAAGTTCGGTGTGAATGAAAAATTTATCGGGCTCACCATCGTTGCCTTTGGGACATCTCTGCCGGAGTTTGCCACATCAGTGGTGGCTGCCATGAGAAAGC
>DAOWOC010000274.1 GCA_030642225.1 Deltaproteobacteria bacterium | reverse complement strand
GAATATAAATATAAAGATAAGTCAGGCTTTTTGCAAATGTATCAATCCAGACGCTTTTGTAAAAAGTCTTTTAATTTTATGCTTTTCAAAAAATAGTAGATATCGTTTGAAATAAATAAAACAGGAAATCATATGGCAAAAGTTTTAATTATTGGCGCTGGTGGTGTCGGCCATGTTGTTACGCATAAGTGTTCCCGGCTTCCTGATGTTTTTACAGAAATTTGTCTTGCAAGCCGGACACTTGAAAAATGCAAAAAAATAGCATCTAACCTGCCTCGTGAGATACAAACCGTAGAGGTGAATGCGGATAATGTCCCTGAATTAATTGCCCTGATGCGTCAGTATGAGCCGGATATTGTTATAAATGTTGCACTTCCGTATCAGGACCTGCACATTATGGATGCATGTCTTGAGGTGGGGGTTGATTATCTTGATACGGCAAATTATGAGCCATTGGATGAAGCCCGGTTTTGTTATAAATGGCAGTGGGATTATATGGAGAGGTTTAAAGAGCGCGGGATAATGGCGCTTTTGGGCAGCGGGTTTGATCCCGGGGTAACCAATGTTTTTTGCGCCTGGGCGCTTAAAAATCACTTTGATGAAATCCATGAGATAGATATTATTGACTGCAATGCCGGTGATCACGGCCATTCGTTTGCAACCAATTTTAATCCTGAAATCAATATACGTGAAGTAACTGCTAAAGGCCGTTATTTTAAAGAAAATTCATGGGTTGAAACAGAGCCGTTATCTGTTACAAAGACATTTGATTTTCCCGAGGGCATTGGATCTAAAAAAATATACCTTATGTATCATGAAGAATTAGAATCTCTTGTCAAGCATATCCCCGGCATAAAACGCGCTCAATTCTGGATGACATTTTCGGATAATTATTTAAAATATCTTGATGTCCTTGAAAATGTAGGAATGACCCGTATTGATCCTGTAATGTATGAGGGCCGTAAAATAGTTCCCCTGCAGTTTTTAAAGACGCTTTTGCCTGATCCTGCTTCACTTGGACCAGTAACTAAAGGCCGGACATGTATTGGTTGTCTTATCAAAGGGATAAGAGACAACAAAGAAAAGACCTGTTATATTTATAATATCTGTGATCATGAACAATGTTATAAAGAGGTTAAATCCCAGGCGATTTCTTACACGACTGGTGTTCCGGCAATGATAGGCGCAATGATGATGGTCAAAAATATATGGCAAGGAACAGGCGTTTTTAATATGGAAGAGTTTGATCCAGCACCGTTTATGGGTGCATTAAATAAATACGGGTTGCCATGGACAGAGATTATCCTTTAATTCATATCCCGGACAATATCCCTTCCCCATGCTTTGTTATTGATGAATCAGCTGTTAAAAACAATCTAACAATTCTTGAGGATGTTCAAACCAGAACCGGCTGCAAAATTCTTTTGGCATTAAAGGCTTTTGCCTTGTTTGATCTGTTTCCTGTGCTGCGCAATACATTAAAAGGTGTTTGTGCCGGCTCTTCCCATGAGGCCAGGCTTGGAAAGGAAGAATTTGGCCGCCAGGTCCACACATTTGCCGTTGCATACAGTGAGCCTGATTTTAGAGATATTATTAAATTTTCAGATTATGTAACATTTAATTCTTTTTCCATGTGGCACCGCTTTAAATACATTATTAATCAGGCAAAAAAAGAAATAAAATGCGGTATTCGGGTGAATCCTGAGCACTCAGAGGTCATGACAGCCCTGTATGACCCATGCGCCCCTGAATCCCGCCTGGGTATGCGCAGGTCACAATTTAATGGTGAATCTCTTAAAGGGATTACAGGCATTCATCTTCACACGCTTTGCGAGCAGAATGCCGATGCCCTTGAAAGGACGTTAAAGGTATTTGAGACCGGATTCAAAGACATGTTGAATAATATAACATGGCTGAATCTTGGCGGCGGCCATCATATTACCAGGGATGATTATGATATTGATCTGTTGTGTCATATTATAAATCGTCTTAAGCGACAATATAATGTGGAAATTTATCTTGAACCAGGTGAGGCAGTGGTTTTGAACGCCGGTGTACTCATCGGAACAGTGCTGGATATTGTGTACAATGATATTAATATTGCAATCCTTGATATTTCTGCGGCCACTCACATGCCTGATGTACTGGAAATGCCTTATCGTCCGGGTGTACATGGCAGCGGGCTGGCTGGAGAAAAGGCTTATACATGTCGTCTCGCCGGGCCATCGTGCCTTGCCGGAGATATTATAGGAGACTATTCATTTGATAAAGAATTAAAGGTTGGCTCAAAGGTTATTTTTTTGGACATGGCACATTATACCATGGTTAAAACAAATACCTTTAATGGGATTAATTTGCCATCCATTGCGTGTTATAATCCTTTAAATAATGCATTTAAAATAATTCGCAGTTTTGGTTATGAAGATTTTAAAAACAGGCTGTCCTGATTTTACTGATGTTAAACAGTGTGCCTGAAATTACAAAATTTATAATCTGGTCAACCCTGTTTTTGGGAAATTTATTGGGAAAAATGGTTGGGATTTAAACTCCAGGTATTAAAAAAAGGATTATAGCTTAACTATAATCCTTTTTTAATTTTGGCGTCCCCAAGGGGATTTGAACCCCTGTTGCCGGCGTGAAAGGCCGGTGTCCTGGACCAGGCTAGACGATGGGGACATATATTTTATATGTCAATTTTTTATGGTGGGCCGTACTGG
>DAOWOC010000164.1 GCA_030642225.1 Deltaproteobacteria bacterium | reverse complement strand
TTACAAAAAGTTTCATAATATTAAATTAATTGATCGTACAGGGAGATTTTAATGCTGGATATTAAACCTGAAAAGATAGTGTTGGCCTATTCAGGCGGACTTGATACTTCTATAATTTTAAGATGGTTACAGGAGACTTATCAATGTCCTGTAATAGCATTTGCAGCTGATCTTGGGCAAGGTGATGAGCTGAATGAGATAAAAGAAAAAGGTTTGAAAACAGGCGCTCAAAAGGTTATTGTTAAGGATTTAAGAGAGGAGTTTGTAAGGGATTATGTGTTTCCCGCATTTCGCGCAAATGCGATTTATGAATCCTGTTATTTGCTTGGTACATCCCTTGCGAGACCCCTTATTGCAAAGAAACAGATAGAGATAGCTGAAGCGGAAAACGCAAATGCCGTAAGTCATGGCGCAACAGGCAAGGGTAATGATCAAGTAAGGTTTGAACTTTCTTATCTTGCGCTTGCCCCTGAGATACAAATTATTGCCCCGTGGCGTGACTGGGAGTTCGGTTCAAGGGAAGAATTGCTTGAATATGCAAAAAAATATAATATCCCTGTCCCGGTTACTAAGGAAAAACCATATAGTTCCGATCGTAATCTGCTTCACATAAGTTTTGAGGGGGGGATACTTGAGGACCCATGGATAGAACCTGATGACGATATGTTTGTCATGTCGGTTTCACCCGAAGATGCCCCTGACAAAGCAACTTATATGGAGATTGAATTTAAAAATGGCGATCCGATTGCAATAGATAATAAAAGACTTTCTCCTGGTGAGCTTTTAAATAAACTCAATCAGGCAGGAGGACAGAATGGCATAGGTAGGCTTGATCTCGTTGAAAACAGATTTGTTGGCATGAAGTCAAGGGGCGTTTATGAAACCCCTGGCGGGACAATATTAAGGACAGCGCATATTGCCATGGAGTCCATAACAATGGACAGGGAGGTCATGCATTTAAGAGACAGTCTTATGCCAAGGTATGCAGAGATGATTTATAATGGTTTCTGGTTTTCCCCTGAACGCGAGTTATTGCAAAAGACAATTGATGAATCCCAGCTTACGGTTTCCGGTACAGTCAGGCTGAAACTTTATAAGGGAAATTGTCAGGTAACAGGGCGTAAGGCGCAGCAATCGCTTTATAATGAGGCATTTGCAACCTTTGAAAAGGAATCTGTTTATAATCAGCAAGATGCATCGGGATTTATCCGTTTAAATGCATTGAGGCTCAGGATACGTAAACTTTTGGAAGAGGGTCATGGAAGATAAACAAAGGCAGGGTAAACTTTGGAACGGTCGTTTTTCAAGAGATACAAATGCATTTGTTGATGAATTTAATGCATCTATAACATTTGATTACAGGCTTTATCCTTATGATATCCAGGGTAGCAATGCCCATGTTCGTATGCTTGCAAAACAGGGGATTATTGAAGAAAACGAGGCAAAGATCATTATACATGGTCTTGACCGGATAAAAGGTGAATTTGATGATGCCACGTTTATGCTTCGTCTTTCTGATGAAGATATTCATATGGCTATTGAAAAAAGGCTTGGTGAAATTATAGGGCCGGTTGCCGGTAAACTTCATACAGCGCGCAGCAGAAATGACCAGGTCGCCCTGGACATAAGGCTTTATTTGCGTGATCATATTAATAAGGTTGCCAAAAAAATAGATATGCTCAGGTTATGCATTGTAACCCTTGCCGAAAGGCATATTGAATTTATAATGCCGGGATACACGCATCTGCAAAGGGCACAACCCGTACTTTTGTCCCATCACCTGATGGCCTATTTTGAGATGTTCACACGTGATCATAAAAGGCTTATGGAATGTTTTGCCATGACAAATGTTATGCCTTTGGGGAGCGCTGCACTGGCAGGCACTCCATTTCCTATTGACAGAGAATATACGGCCTCACTCCTTGGTTTTGACCATGCGTCAAATAACAGCCTTGACAGTGTTTCTGACAGGGATTTTATAATTGATTTCATAAGCTTTGCCTCAATATTAATGATGCATATAAGCAGATTGAGCGAAGAATTGATCCTCTGGTCAAGCAGAGAGTTTGCTTTTATTGAGATAGATGATGATTACTGCACGGGATCATCTATCATGCCTCAA
Source organism: Deltaproteobacteria bacterium (assembly GCA_030642225.1). Classification (GTDB taxonomy): domain Bacteria; phylum Desulfobacterota; class DAOWOC01; order DAOWOC01; family DAOWOC01; genus DAOWOC01. The sequence continues at coordinate 1,961 of DAOWOC010000164.1, read as the reverse complement.
AAAAAGAATCCTGACCTTGCTGAACTTGCAAGGGGAAAATCCGGCAGGATTTACGGACATTTAATGAGCATGCTGACCATGATGAAGGGCCTGCCGCTGGCATATAACAAGGATATGCAGGAGGATAAAGAGCCTCTCTTTGACACAGTAGATACATTGCTGCTTGTGATTGAGGCTGCGACAAGGCTGCTTGAGCATACGGCCTTTAAAAAGAAGAATATGTATAATGCAGCTGCTTTTGGTTATACTACTGCAACGGATTTGGCTGATTATCTTGTAGAAAAGGGGTTGTCGTTCAGGGATGCACATAATCAGGTCGGCAAGATTGTCGCCCATGCCATTAAAAATAATAAGGAGCTTTATGAGCTTTCATTGGAAGAGTTTAAATTATTTTCTTTGCAAATCGAATCCGATATTTTTGACAGAATTACCATTGAGAATTCTGTGAAAAACAGGCGGTCTGCCGGAGGCACAAGCCCACAGGAAGTTAAAAAGGCTATTTCAAGGGCAAGGGGAATTTTATGTTAAGGTTTGTTTTATTTTTATTTATGATCATTCTTACAGGTTATGGATGCGGGTATAAATCCCCGCCTTTGGCTATTGAATCAACCATACCTCCTCAAATTAATGATCTTGCATGCAGGGTAACGTCCGGCAAAATTGTTCTTTTATGGACAATGCCCGGCAAGATGCGTCACGGGGATAGTGTGACAGGTTTTAGAATATATTCAGGTTCTTTTGCAAAGGATAAATTTTGCCCTGATTGTCCGTTGAAATTTCAAAAATCTCTTGATATTACTTTGGATTCTTTAAAAAAATTGAACATTAATCAAAAAAAGGCAGAATTTGAGTTTGGTACACCTGCAAAGGAACGATATTATATTTTTTCGATACAGGTAATTGACAGCAAAGGGCGTTTTGGGAAAAGGACAAGGCCTGTTGTTCTGTTTGTAGAGGATGTCCCTGACAATATATCCGGGCTTAGCGCAATCCAGAAGAGGGGTGAAATTATCCTTTCATGGGAACCCATTGCCTCTTCTGAAATTTTTTATAATATTTACAGGAGTGATAATAAAAAATCGTTTAAGCTTATTCATCAAAGTCTGCCAGGCACGACATATTATACAGATAAAGATCTGTTTTTTGAGACAGAGTATAAATATAAAACAGCAGCTTGTCTTAAGATAGAAGGGAAAAATATTGAAGGCGAGCTGTCCCCTTTTGTGAATATTTATTTCAGAGATATGATCCCGCCAAAGAAGCCTTATGGGTTGTTTGCAATCTGTATGAATGTGACTATTGTCTTGAGATGGGAAAAGGTTAATGATAAAGACCTTGCCGGTTATAATATTTACAGGGCATCAGACAAAGAGCCTGTGCCTGTCAAGGTAAATTTAAAACCTGTTGATGAGCCTTATTACCATGATCTGCAGGTTGAGACAGGGGTTACATACAAATACAGAATATCTGCTGTGGACAGGGCAAAAGAGCCGAATGAGAGCAGGAAAACAGGGTTTTATAAAATATATTGTGAATAATTTGAAGGGATTATAATTAAATGCATCATTTTGAGTATAAGGGAGATGAATTATTTTGTGAGGACGTGTCTGTTTCAAAGATTGCATTTGAGGCAGGAACGCCTGTTTATATCTATAGCTCAGCCACGCTGATAAAACATTTCAAGGTATTTGATTTATCATTTAAAACGATCCCGCACCTTACATGTTATTCAATGAAATCAAATTCCAATGGGGCGATATTGAACCTTTTTTCAACAATGGGCGGTGGTGCGGATATTGTATCCGGCGGGGAACTTTATCGTGCTCTCAAGGCAGGTATGGACCCTGGAAAGATCGTCTATTCCGGTGTTGGCAAAACCTCAAATGAGATTGATATGGCACTCGATGCCGGTATTTTAATGTTTAATGTGGAATCTGAGCAGGAACTTGAAAAGATTAATC
>DAOWOC010000358.1 GCA_030642225.1 Deltaproteobacteria bacterium | reverse complement strand
ATTATATGGGAGGGAGACAGCCCGGATGAATCCAGGGAAATTACAAAAGAACTCCACAAACTGGTTTGTAAATGCGCAAACATGCTCAAGGCAAATAATATCAAAAGAGGCGATCGGGTAACACTTTATCTTCCCATGATCCCTGAACTTGCCATTGCAATGCTGGCATGTGCCAGGATAGGCGCCATACACACGGTTGTATTTGGAGGTTTTAGCGCTGATGCACTTAAAAACCGTTTGCTTGACAGCAAGTCAGAGTTTGTAATTACAGCTGACGAGGGTTTAAGGGGTACCAAAGCAGTGCCTTTAAAGGCAAATGTTGATAAAGCGGTTGAAGACACAGGTGTTAAAACCATCATTAATGTTAAACGTACAGGCGGGACAATAGACTTTAATAAAGGAATTGATCTATGGTGGCATGAAGAGATGGCAAAGGCAAGCAGTGAGTGCCCATGTGAAGAGATGGATGCGGAAGACCCGCTCTTTATCCTTTACACCTCAGGGTCAACCGGAAAACCTAAAGGGGTGCTTCATACAACCGGAGGATATCTTGTATATGTTGCCCATTCTTTTAAATATATTTTTAATTACCATGATGGCGATATCTACTGGTGTACAGCAGATATAGGATGGATAACAGGACACAGCTATATTGTTTACGGTCCGCTTGCAAACGGTGCTGTAACATTGATGTTTGAAGGTGTGCCAAGTTATCCCTCTTATTCAAGATTCTGGGAAGTATGCGATAAACATAAAGTGAACATTTTTTATACAGCTCCAACTGCAATACGGGCAATTATGAGAGAGGGGGATGATTTTGTAAAACGAACAGACAGAAAATCATTAAAATTGCTTGGTTCTGTTGGTGAACCTATTAATCCTGATGTCTGGGAATGGTATTATAGGGTGGTGGGTGATGAACGATGTCCTGTTATTGATACATGGTGGCAGACTGAAACAGGTGGTATCCTCATAACACCTCTGCCAGGGGTAACCCCATTAAAACCAGGCTCTGCAACCAGGCCGTATTTTGGGATAAACCCTGAAATAATGGATAAAAGAGGGAAAAAACTGGATGGGGCAAGCAGCGGCAATTTATGTATAAAACAGCCTTGGCCAGGACTTATGAGAAAGGTTTACGGGGATCCAGATCGTTTTTATTCGACCTATTTTATCCAATATCCGGGCTATTATTTTACCGGTGATGGTGCAAAGAGAGATGAAGATGGATATTACTGGATTACCGGCAGGGTAGATGATATTATTAATGTATCCGGTCACAGGATGGGAACTGCTGAGGTGGAATCAGCCATTGTCTCTCATTTTAAGGTGGCGGAAGCAGCCGTGGTAGGATATCCGCATGATTTAAAGGGGCAGGGTATTTATGCCTATGTTACACTTAATGCAAATGAAGAACCATCAAAGGAACTGATTCAGGAACTTAAAAATTGGGTGCGAAAGGGAATCGGGCCTATTGCAAGCCCGGATATTATTCATTTTGCGCCACAGCTTCCCAAGACAAGATCAGGAAAGATTATGCGAAGGATTCTTAAAAAAATAGCTGCCAATGATGTTGACAATTTTGGAGATACATCAACGCTTGCAGAACCAGGTGTTGTTGATACACTGGTTTTAAACAGACCTTCAAAATAATAATTTTTAATAAAAACACCCAGTTTTATTAAAACAGGGTGTTTTTATTTTT
>DAOWOC010000217.1 GCA_030642225.1 Deltaproteobacteria bacterium | reverse complement strand
GTACTGGCTTCAAAAATCAGCTTCTTATTTTTATTGAGGATCAATTTACCTTGTTTAAACTCATAGCCCTTTTCATGAAGGTCAACAACCTTGTTCCAGCTTTCAATTACAGGAAAAAAATAATTTTCACTAAGTTTTTTCCCTTCAACATCACTACTTGCAATACCAGACTCTTCAAACTTTTTTTTCATCCTGGAGTTTGCAAATATCAACTTCCCATCAGCATCAAGAAAAATTATCCCCATTGGGGCAAATTCGACCAGATTCCTGTTAAATTTTTCTGTTTCATGTAATGCCTGAATCGCATTATTTATCTCATTTTTAAGCTTGGCAGAATATTGCTTTTCTTTTTCAAACATCTCTTCACGAAGCTCTACCTGTTTTGCGATATCCTTTGCCTCAACAGAAAGAAAGGCATTTCTACCTTCAATATCCGAGATAAAATTCATATTAACGAGAAAAGGGGCGATTTTCCCTCTTTTAGTTTGGAAAAGGACCTCTATTGACACTTTATCTCCACCCAATGCAGTTTCAATAGCCTTTTGGACATGAGCACGTTCTTTTTCAGAATAGGTAAGCCATGGCAATTCATCTATTGTTTTGCCTGTAATTTCTTCACGACTTATACCAAGAGCTCTTACAAATGCCCTGTTGCATGAAATAACCGCACCTTTTAAATTACATTTGGCAACACAGGTTGAAAGGCAGTCAAGCCATTCACGAGTCTCCCTTCTCTCGCTTTTAAGCCGGTACTGAACCTCCTTTAATTTTTTAATAATCTTGCCCTGGGGGATAAGTCCAACCACTTCTTCTTGATAATTAATAATTGGTGTTATGGAAAAAATTGCGGGAACAAGGCTGCCGTCAGGAGCAAGGATAAAATCCTCACCCCTGACTGTCTCACCATCTGCAGCCTTTATGACCATCAGATCGGTAATCTTCCTGGCATTTTCAGAATAATTTCTCCAGGGGGTATCACTTAAACGGCGTCCCTTTATTTCAGAAAGCGTTGTTCCGACATTTGTAAGAGCAGCACGATTTGCAAATATTATTCTGCCATTAAGATCAGCGATACAGGCCATTGTATCCATCTGGTTAAAAGCCTGTATCAATATCATGACGTATTTTTCAAATGACCATGGAACCATTTATAAAAAAACCTCGAATTCAATCAGCATTAAATAATTAAAAGAAATCATCCTTGTGTTCAAGATAATACTTAGCCTTTATCTTTGCCAATTCATTTAAAAGTGCGCCGCCTTTAAGCACACTTGAATCAGTCTTTAAAACATCTTCCAAGAGACTATCAAAAAGATCACTATCCTTAATTACAGGGGCATAAAACCTTGCTTTAAATACATCGACCAAAAGAAGATTACCATCGCTAAATGTTGCGGCTTTATCAAAGGTTTTAAGGGCAGATTCAGGCCCTCCGCCAAGGCCAAGGAATTCAGGCACAATTGAATAGTAAGCAGCCATGACAAGCATACCCACACCGTAAAAATAATCTTCTTGAAGCTCAGTTGACCTTTCAGCCAATGCTACAACATCAGGCATATTTATAAGAACCATTGGGTCATCCATATTCAATATAAGGTAAAGGCCATGATTCAATGCTGTCCAGGTTACTGCCTCAATGTAATCCTCATCAACATATTTCACAAGAGCAGGGATTTTGTCACCGTTTTCATAACCTTTTCTGAATTTTTTATTAAGACATAATGCCCGGACACCATAACTCTTACCTATTGTATAAAGTTCTGAAGCCAACTCAGGATTTTCATCTTCAATAAAAAGCCCATAAGCGCCATAAAGTAACGCACACTGAGCAAGAAGCTTATAATTTTTGGGTGATAATTCCGTTATACCTGTTATTAAAAGTATATCACCGGCTAATCCATTTTGAACCATTGTCCCACTTTTAGTATCCATTATTTTATCAACAAGGTCTAAAATAGTAGTATCAAGGATACATATCCCGACCCTCTGAATCGTTCCGCGAATCATCCCACACCCTGCTAACCCTGAACAGAGGATAACTATAAAAATAAACTGTAATGATTTTGTCAAAATGCCCCTTGTGTTCATAACTTTCCTTCCCTCCTTATATTTTGTAGTTTATATCTTTACCTACATTACCAGCAAAGGTGCCCTTGCGTTAAATAAATCAAGCAGAAAAAGAGATAAAGGAGGCCAATAAGTTATTATAATTAAAGCTAAAAGGAGTATTAATAAAAACGGAATAATAACCTTATATAATTTTATAATAGGCAAGTTAAATCTGAGGCTTGAGATAAAAAGATTCATCCCCACCGGCGGAGTCAGATAACCAATCTCAAGGTTAGCAAGAAATATTATACCAAGATGAACAGGGTCAATGCCATAACTTAATGCAACAGGCGTAATCAGGGGGACGACAACCACAATTGCGGAAAAAATATCCATAATACAACCCACAATCAGCAAAAATATATTAAGTGCAAACAGAAAAACATACTTGTTAGAAATATGCTGTTGGATAAACTCCATGATATTCTGCGGTATATGCTGATCAACCAAAAAATTTGTAAAACCAAGGGCTGTGCCAAGTATTAAAAGTATGGCTCCTACCATAATCATACTGTCCCATGTAATATTCATCAATTTTTTAAAGCCAATCTCACGATAAATCAGGCATTCTGTAACCAAAGCATAAACCGCGGCAACAGAAGCAGCCTCTCCGACAGTAATTATCCCGCCATATATACCACCAATAATTACAAATGGAAGTGGTAATTCCCATTTTACCTCCCACAAAGCGCTCTGTAATTCCTTTAATGAAAAACGGGAAGTTGGAATTGAATGCTTGATCCCATAATAAACGCCATAGATTCCGAGCAAAACAAGCATCAAAATACAGGGAAGGGCGCCGCCGATAAAAAGCTGTGTGATTTCGGTTCTTGCAATCATGCCGTAAATAATAATAGGAAGACTTGGTACAAATAAAAGGCCTAGGCTCCCGGATGATGTAATAACGCCAAGTGAAAAATTGTTATCATAACCGTCTTTTAAAAGAGCCGGGCACAAAAGCCCGCCAATAGCAACGATAGTAATACCGCTTGCACCGGTCAAGGCAGTAAAAACAGCACAGGAGATGAGCGTAACAACAGCAAGACCTCCCGGCATCCATCCTAAACACGCATGTGACATCTTTATAAGACGATTTGATGCTTGACTTTCTGCAAAGATATATCCGGTAAAAATAAAAAGCGGGATTGCAATAATACCAGGGGCATTGGGAAGCCTGC
>DAOWOC010000036.1 GCA_030642225.1 Deltaproteobacteria bacterium | reverse complement strand
CGTCTTTCAGAGCTACGTTCTGGTAAGGTCAAAGCTATCCCTGGAGAAGAAGTGTTTAGCAAGATTTGGGAGCGTTTCGCCTCATGAACTACGCGTTTCATTCCGAAGCGGAAACAGAGTTTATGCACGCTATTGACTACTACGAAAGATGTTCCAAGGGATTGGGATACGATTTTGCGGTTGAGGTATATTCAACCATTGAGCAAATCATTGCTTATCCAAAAGCCTGGATGATATTGGAAGAAGAAGTCAGGAAATGCCAGACGAGAAGGTTCCCATATGGAGTTCTGTATACCCAAGAGCTGGATGGGATTTTCTATACTTGCAGTCATGCATCTACACAGGAACCCGGACTACTGGAAGCATAGAGTGGAGTAAAATGCCGAACGAAAATAAATCAGCCCATATGCGTTTGCTCAACACATCAGTCATCTCCTGACTTTAATACCGCAAGGAATGCGGACTGGGGTAACTCAACGCTGCCTACCATCTTCATGCGTTTTTTACCTTCTTTCTGTTTTTCAAGGAGTTTTCGTTTCCTTGATATATCCCCGCCATAACACTTTGCCGTAACATCCTTGCGAAATGCTGAGATAGTCTCTCTTGCAATAATTTTCCCATTGATTGAACCCTGAATAGGTACCTTGAACATTTGCCTTGGGATTTCATCCTTTAAATTTTTACACGCCTTTCTTGCCCTTGAGACCGAATTATTACGATGTACTAATATTGACAATGCATCTACCTTTTCCCCTGCCACAAGTATGTCTAACTTGACCAGATCAGTGGGACGAAAATCAATAATATCATAATCAAAGGACGCATACCCCTGTGAAATGGATTTAAGCCTGTCATAAAAATCATAGACTATTTCACCCAGAGGCAATTCATAGACGATTTCCATCCTCTTGTTTCCAAGATAGTTAAGCGAGACCTGTATGCCCCTCTTATCAATACAAAGGGATATAATATTGCCGATATATCTTTCAGGTGTCATTATGCTTGCGCGGATAAACGGTTCTTCCGCCTGTTCAATAGTCGCAGGATCAGGATATATTGCCGGATTGTCGATTAAAAGGACATTTTTGTTCTTCAATGTAATACGATATTGGACAGATGGGGCAGTAATAACAAGCGACTGGTTAAATTCCTGCTCAAGCCTCTGCTGGACGATTTCAAGGTGGAGCAACCCTAAAAATCCGCATCTGAAACCAAAACCCAGCGCTGTTGAAGAATCTTTTTCATAAATAAGTGAGGCATCGTTTAATTTTAGTTTTTCCATGGCATCGATCAGCTCCATATAATCATCGCTGGAAACAGGATAAATAGATGAAAACACAACAGGCTTTATTTCCTTAAAACCTGAAAGGTTGGCCGCGCAAGGACGGTTCAGTAATGTAATCGTATCACCTGTACTTATATCACTGACTGTTTTTATACCCGCAATAATATACCCGACATCACCTGCCCTGATAATTTTTCTGGGCATCCTTTCCATGCCAAAGACACCGACCTCTTCAACGCGGTAAGATATTTTGTTTGACATAAACATAATGACATCACCGGCCTTGATCTCCCCGTTAAAGACCCTGCAATAAATAACAGCGCCGCGGTAGACGTCATAACTGGAATCAAATATAAGGGCTTGAAGAGGCTCATTAACATCACCGACAGGCGGTTTAATTCTTTTTACAATCGCCTCCAGAACTTCATCTATACCTGTTCCCATCTTTGCGGAGATAGCTATGGCATCATCAGAATCAAGGCCAAGTTCTTCTTCAATCTGCTGTTTACACCATTCAATATCCGCTGAAGGGAGATCAATCTTGTTAATAATAGGGATAATCTCAAGATTATGTTCAAGGGCTAAAAAAAGATTGGCTAATGTCTGAGCCTCAACCCCCTGGGTAGCATCCACAAGGATAAGAGCCCCGTCACAGGATGCAAGCGATCGTGAGACCTCATATGTAAAATCAACGTGCCCAGGCGTATCTATAAGATTTAATGTATATTCAACGCCGTCAGCAGCCTTATATGGCATTGTAACAGCCCGGCTTTTTATGGTAATCCCGCGTTCCTGCTCAATATCCATATTATCAAGAACCTGGTCATGAAATGCCCTGTCAGAGACCATACCTGTTTTTTGTAAAAACCGGTCGGCAAGTGTTGATTTGCCATGATCAATATGTGCGATGATACTGAAATTACGTATTTTATTCATTTTTTAACCATCAAGAAAATATTTACAATTAACCCTTTTTGCCTTTTTAAGGAATTGTCTTTGGGAAAATTCATATTTTTAATAATACATTTTTTTAATTCTTAATATTTAACTGTTTTATAAAAAATTATCTTGAAATCGCATCTTTTCGATGCTGATAATATGCGTCCCTGATAAAAATATAGGGATCAAATGCGCTCTTTTTCATACCCTCATAAAATCCTATGTTTAAAGAAACAATGTTAACCTTTTCCACTGCCCTGACGCCTGTGCTTACAAACGGTTCATCAATACCATAAAATATATATGTTAATGGATCAAAAAACATATCACACACATAACCAACGGTATCCCTGATATTTGACGACCCGAGAAAAGGCCAGCAAATAAATATACCATTGCCCACACCATATCTGCCAAGGGTCTGACCAAAATCCTCTTTTTGAATCTGTATATTATACATGCTTGTGGCCGGGTCAGCCAGCCCTGCCAGCCCCATCGTAGAATTGATCAAAAATCTTGCGCTTTCTTTGCCAGCGCTTGTAAATTTCAGCTGCAACAGGCAATTACACAACCTGACCGGCGTGGTTATGTTTGAAAAAAAATACTTTATACTCAATCTCACTGTCTTTGGCACGATAAATTTGTAAGACATTGCACAAGGCTTTAAAACCCAGAAATATAATTTATCATTAAAAACAAACATTGCACGATTAAAAGGCTCTATAGGATCATAAACCATTTCTTGTTCCATATATTCCTCTTCATATTCATCATCAAAAAATTCATCGTCAGACTCAGCGCAATATGCTCCGGTTGAAGCTGCAAAGCTAAAAACAGCACTAAGGCAAAAAAATTTAATTAATATTGACAACCGGTTACTATCCTCAGACATCAATAATCCTCTTATTTTCATATGTCATATATATTTTGATTATGAATTAATCGTTCTTAATTATTATAAAATTTAAAATTACACATCTCTTATATCCTGCAAATACTGTATTTCAAATAAAATAATGCAGATTGATTGAGTATATAAAAATTAATCCTGATAATAATTCAAAATATTATATCAAACAATTTTGCAGATATTAAGCCAAAAACTTGACAGTTTTTCATTACTTGACTATATAATCCATTAATTTTAATCTTAATTATTGTTATGGATCATAATAATGAAATTATTCCTTTGCACATTGGGGCTTGTCCTTATTATTGAGGGACTGCCTTATTTCATCTCTCCGTTAAAGACAAAACAATGGCTTGAGATAGTTGCGCACACACCAGAAAAATTACTCAGGATAATGGGATTCTTTTTTATGATTCTTGGCCTTGTGATAGTATTTTTAAGTCAAAAAAGCGGATTGTTTTAAACGAGTTATTTGAGTGTATTTAACATCAGACTATAATTATATCCTTCCCAAAGAACTTATTGCACAAAACCCCTTAGAAGTACGCCATTCATCAAAAATGATGATTTTAAACAGGTGGAACAATGGTGTTGAGCACTCTGTTTTTAATGAATTAGAGGATTTGATTGAGCCAGGATCAATCATGGTTCTGAATAACACAAAGGTTTTTAACGCCAGGCTGATAGGTGAAAAGGAGACCGGCGGGAAGGTCGAGGTTTTTCTTTTAAGATATCCTGAAATAACAGGAAAGGGGATTGCCTATGCAAGGTGTCTTTTAAAGGCATCAAAACGCCCAAAAAAAGAAACCATACTTTTTTTTCAAAACAGGGAAATCAGTGCAAGAGTACTCAGGCTTTATGATAATGGTCAGGCAGATATTGAAATAAGATGGAAGAATAAGGATGATTTAAGTCTGGTATTATCCAAAGCTGGTCATGTGCCTCTTCCGCCCTATATTAAAAGAGATGCAAAAAATAATACAAATGTCCTTGATCTTAAAAGGTATCAGACCGTATATGCCGAACAGCCCGGAGCTGTTGCTGCTCCAACTGCAGGCTTGCATTTTACCAAAGGCCTTCTTGAACGACTTGAAAAAAAAGGTATGGAAATATGTTTTTTAACCCTGCATGTAGGGCTTGGAACATTTAAACCAGTGACAGTAAAAGATTTAAGGGATCACAGGATACATTCTGAGTGGTGCGATATCCCGGGGGAGACAGCTTTAAAAATAAACAGTGCTATTGATGATTTAAGACCAGTTATAGCTGTAGGAACAACTTGTATCAGGGCGCTGGAATATTTTGCAGATATTAACGGCAGGGTGAAACCGGGCACAGGGATTTGCGATCTTTTTATATATCCCGGGTTTGAATTTAAGATTGTAAATCAGATAATCACCAATTTTCACCTGCCCATGTCAAGTCTTTTGATGCTTATAAGCGCTTTTGCCGGAAAGGATAAAATATTTAATGCATATAAAGAGGCTATTACAAAAAAATACAGATTTTATTCATACGGTGACTGCATGTGGATAAAATGAATCCGGTTTATATTGAAATTGACGGGTTTGATGGCAATGCCCGTGCCGCCAGACTCTTTACCCCCCATGGGATTATAAAAACCCCTGTTTTTATGCCTGTTGGAACAAATGCATGCGTCAAGGCGCTTACACCACAGGATACTAAAGAAACCGGCGCTGAGATAATGCTTGCAAACACATATCATCTTTATTTAAGACCGGGGCATGATTTAATAAAAAAATTTGGCGGTATCCACCGTTTTATGGGATGGGACAGACCTGTTTTAACGGACAGCGGAGGATATCAGGTCTTCAGCCTTGCAAAGCTTCGTAAAATAACAGAAAACGGTGTTATATTTCAATCCCATATTGACGGCTCATCACATAATTTCACACCGGAAAATGCCATAAGTATCCAAAATGCCCTTGGCGCGGATATTATCATGTGTTTTGATGAATGTACGGGCTTCCCTGTTACGCGCAAAGAGGCGGAAGAATCCGCTGACTTGACGGCTCTGTGGGCCAGACGCTGCATGGATGCTCATCAAGGCAATAATCAGGCGCTTTTCGGGATTGTCCAGGGAAGTATTTATCCTGATATTCGGCAAAAAAGCCTGGAGCAGATCACAAGTATTGACTTTCCAGGCTATGCCATGGGTGGTTTGGCCATAGGAGAACCCAAGGAACAGACATATAAAATTATTAATAAAATACTTCATTGCTTGCCGTTTGATCGTCCACGGTATATTATGGGTATGGGTAGTCCTGTGGATCTTGTCGAGGGTGTATTTAACGGGGCAGATATGTTTGATTGTGTGATGCCGACGAGAAACGCAAGAAACGGCCAGTTTTTTACTGATAATGGCCGTATAAATATTAAAAATGCCCGGTATTTTAATGATGAGATGCCGATAGATGAAAATTGTCAATGTTATACATGCCGGAATTTTACCAGGGCATATTTGCGCCACTTGTTTGTTTTAAAAGAAATATTATTTTATAGGCTGGCAACAATACATAATTTATATTATTACATAAATTTGATGAAAAGAATCAGGACAGCTATTATTAATAATAAAATGGCTGATTTCAGAAAACAATTTTTGGATAAATGGAGGTAAATATTTTGTTATCTATTGCATTTGCTTTAGGAAATTCAGGAGCGGGCGCAGGCGCTGCCCAGGGTAATCCATTCGGGCCATTTATGATGCTTGCAATTATATTCGGTATTTTTTATTTTCTATTAATAAGGCCTCAGCAAAAAAAGGCCAAACTTCACAAGGAAATGCTGGCAAATATTAAACGGGGCGAATATATTATTACAACCGGCGGTCTCCACGGCAGGATACATGCAATTGCAGATGATATATTGACTATTGAAATCGCTGACAATGTAAGGGTGAAGGTTTCAAGAGGGCATATCTGGGGAATCGGCACACCTGAAGGCAAGGTTAAAAAAGAAAGTGCGGGTTAAACGTAAAAACTCAAAAAAACTTAACAAAGCTCTTTTATACCTTAAAAGTAACTCAATTTCTCAATACAAGTTACTTGCTGCTTAAATATCGCAAGGGATATAATGTGCTTTTCAGGAATGGCAGTTTTTAAGTTTTTTGATTTTTGTTTGTTATTTTGAATTTGTTATTTGGAATTTATTTGTTATTTGGTGCTTGTTAAAGGAGGTTTATTTTGTCAACCGGTCTTAAATACCGTTCTTTGTTTATAGCGGTAATTATTACAATAGCAGGTTTGTATATCACGCCTTCTGTAATCACTGATCTGCCGTCATGGCTTACAAAAATACTGCCTTCTAAACAAATACGCTATGGTCTTGATTTACAGGGTGGGATGCATCTTGTTTTAGAGGTTCAAAGCGATGTCGCAGTCCAAAGCGCATTAAGCAGGACGGCGCAGGATATAAAGGAAATTCTCAAAGAGGATAAAATCCCTTACCTTGCTGTAAAACCAACAGAAAATAAAAAAATTTTTATACGTTTGGCCAGATCCAATGATCAGGAGGCATTTGAATCCATCCTTACCAAAAAACTTGATATCATAAACATACAAAAACTGGCAGCGCGGGGCAATGGATTAGAAGGATGGCTTGAGCTTACACACGCAGAGATCACACGTATTAAAAAATCTGCCCTTGAACAATCTCTTGAGGTTATACGAAACAGGGTCGATGAATTTGGTGTAAGTGAACCCGAGATTATCCCACAGGGAGAAAACAGGATTCTTGTTCAGCTCCCCGGAGTAAGTGATCCTGATCGTGCAAAGGGGCTTATTGGCAAAACAGCGCTCCTTGAATTTAAGCTTGTTGATGATACCGGTGATATAAATTCAGCTCTTAAAAATGGTCCTCCAATGGGTGATGAAATTTTATATAAGGAAATCAGAAGGGGCAGGTCGGGACAGCTGATTTCAAGAGAACCATTTCTCATAAAAAAACATACAATGATGACAGGTGAATACATAACAAATGCATTGGTCAGGATAAGCCATGACGACAACACACCTTATGTTGTTTTAAAATTTGATAATCGTGGCGCAAAACTGTTTAAACGTTTAACCGGTTCCCATGTAAGAGAGCGCCTGGCAATCATCTTAGACAACAAGGTTCATTCTGCTCCGGTAATCAATGAAGAGATAGGCGGCGGCGAGGCGAGTATTACAGGCCGTTTTACTATGGATGAAGCGAGCGACCTTGCAATTGTCTTAAGGGCAGGTGCGCTTCCCGCACCTGTAAAAATACTTGAAGAGAGAACCGTGGGCCCTTCGCTTGGCCGTGATTCAATACAAAAAGGTTTTATTTCAATCTTAATAGGCGGTATTTGCGTTATCCTGTTTATGGCGTTTTATTATAGAATTGCAGGGCTTATTGCTGATATAGCCCTTGTTCTGAATATTTTACTAATCATGGCAGGCCTCGCATTATTCGGCGCAACCCTGACATTGCCGGGGATTGCCGGTATTATCCTCACCATAGGGATGGCAGTAGATGCCAATGTAATCATATTTGAGAGGATCAGGGAGGAAATTCGCCTTGGCAAAACCCCGATAAATGCTACAGAGACAGGATTCAGCAAGGCCTTTCTCACTATTGTCGATGCAAATGTAACCACACTGATTGTGGCCCTTGTACTTTTTGAATTCGGCACCGGACCGATAAAGGGCTTTGCAGTAACATTAAGCAT
>DAOWOC010000206.1 GCA_030642225.1 Deltaproteobacteria bacterium | reverse complement strand
GTTAATTGACCCTGTATTGAATATTCAGGGATTTTTTTAAGGCCCAGTTCAATGATTTTGCCTATATCATGCAACACTGCCCCTGCAACAACCAGGGATATATTGATCCTGGGATAAAGCGGGGCGACCCTTGATGCCGCCCTGGTTACATTAAGTGTATGCTCCAACAGCCCGCCCCGGTAGGCATGATGATAAAAACGTGCTGCCGGAGCCTCCTTAAATCTTTTTTCATACCTGTTAAGACAATATTGTACAAGGGATATAAGAGGTTCCTGGATAAACTCAGCAATCAGATCATTCAACTCATGCCACATCTGCTCAATATCATAAGGCGTGCTTAAAATAAGAAGTGTTGGATTAAAATCTTCTAATTTGCCGGTAATTTTCTCTAAAAGATTAATATTTATTATCTTATCAAGTTTAATTTGATTCTGGCCATTATACTCTTCCACCGCACCGTTAATTGCTACAAATTCATTAACCTTTACTGGCTCAATCCCATAATGAGTATATTTTTCAAGTTTTTTAATGCCGTCAGCCCAGAGTTTGGCATTAATCTGCCCTGTATTATCCATCAGGGTAAGGTCCCAATATTCATCGCCCTTCCTGGTCTTTTTTACGATCCGGTTTGCAAGCAGAAAATATTGTTTTATACTGTCCCCCTCTTTCATGGAATTAACAGGAATGTGTAATATTTTGTTCTCATTTTTCAATGTCATTTTGCAATATCCTCATTTAAACGATAAATTAGCATTGAATTTCTTTTTAACATTTTATTATTTTTTATGGCCATGGACATAGCCTTTTTTGTACCAACAAGTACCACAAGTTTTTTTGCTCTGGTTATGGCTGTATATAAAAGGTTCCTCTGGAGAAGCATAAAATGTTTGGTCAGTATGGGCATTACAATACATGGATATTCAGACCCCTGGGATTTATGCACAGAGACAGCGTAGGCAAGCTGCAGCTGATCTATCTCATTTATATTATAAATTACCTGGCGACGTGAAAATTTTACTGTTATTTCACCAAGTTCAAGATTAATATTGCTGATGCGCCCTATATCGCCATTAAAAACATCTGCATCATAATTATTGACAATCTGCATTACTTTATCATTCAATCCATATTTTATACCATAATGTTTAATATTTATTTTAGCATTATTAAGTAATGACTGGAGTTTGGAATTTAAATTGATTGAACCTGTAAGGCCGCGATGCATAGGTGTCAGCACCTGGATATCATTAACCGGATGGAAATGGAATCGAACAGGTATCCGCCTTGTGACAAGCTCTGAAATTATCCTGACAACCCCTTCATCATCCTCTTTTTCTATAAAATAAAATTCTCTTAATCCTTCGGCATCCTTTGGCAAGACAGGAAACATGCCCTGATTAATACGATGTGCGTTTAACACAACAAGACTTTTTTTAGCCTGCCTGAAAATTATATCCAATTCAATCACCCTGCATATATTTGAGGCTATTATATCTCTGAGCACAGAGCCAGGGCCAACAGAAGGAAGCTGATTTATATCACCGACCAGGATTAAAGATGCAGAATCAGGCATAGCATTTAAAAGGCTTGCCATAAGGGATATATCCATCATGGATGCCTCATCAATGATAAGACAGTCACACTTAACAGGATTATAGCGATTACGCTGGAATCCCCCATTTGCAAAGCTGTATTCAAGAAGCCTGTGTATTGTAACAGCCTTTTTTCCTGCTGCCTGGGAAAGCCTTTGAGATGCCCTGCCGGTTGGGGCAGCGAGTTTTACCACACGATTCATTTTATTCATTATTAAAACAATTGCCCTGACTAAAGTGGTTTTACCTGTGCCCGGTCCGCCTGTAATTACCAATGTTTTTTGTTTTAAAGACGCCTCAACTGCTTCAACCTGTTTATCCGCCAATGTAATGCGCATTTCCTTGTATATATGCTCCAGGGCTTCAGCAGGTTTAATAAACGAACTTTGTAAGGAGGCTGATACAAGTTTTTTTATCCTGTCAGCGGTATTTTTTTCAGCCCTGAATAATCTTGATAAATATACATTCCCCCGGCACTCCTTTAGCGGCTGTTTAAGCGGCTCGGGATAAGCGTGTCTACATATTATATCATCCTCTATAACAATGTGCTTTGACTCCTTAAGTGATAAAAAAGCAATCTCAAGATTTGCCTGACTGATATCCAACTCGCTGGTAATTTCTTTTTCAAGGGACAGGCGCTGGATAAATGTATGGCCATCCCTTGCACACTTTTCTTCAAGAAAATAAAGAATAGCCGCCATAGCCCTGTGCGGGGAATCCAAAGGATATCCAAGCTGTAATGCTATTTTATCCGCTGTTTTAAATCCAACTCCTTTAAGCTCAAGCGCCAGACAGTAGGGATTTTTTTTAACAACATCTATGGCATCCTGACCATATTTTTGATAAATTTTTAAAGCAAGTGAAGGAGGCAGACCGTTTGACTGGAGAAAAAGCATTATCTGACGGATTTCTTTTTGTATATCCCATGCCTCTGTAATCATGGATAGCTTTTTGGGACCCATGCCTGAAATTTCAAGAAGGCGTTCAGGTGTTTCTTCAATAATATCAAGTGTTTTTCGGCCAAAAGTCGCAACAAGACTTTTCGCTGTTACAGGCCCTATTCCCCTGATTAACCCTGAACCAAGATAACGCTCGATCCCTTTTAATGTTGATGGCGATATACTTTGATATTCCTGAAAAGAAAATTGCCGTCCAAAACGGGGATGGTTTACCCAGTTTCCTTTAAGAAGCAGCTCTTCTCCTGGTGTGGGGCACGGGATGTTGCCTACAGCGGTTATTAATGATTTTTGCCCGCATATTTTGAGTTGAAGGATACAATATGAATTCTCATCATTTACATAACTGACACGTTCAATGCAGCCCCCTATCTCTTCATTGATTTTTGCCTGAATATTCATTTACAGGTAACCATCTGAAGTTTATATTTTTTTATGAAAAAAAATTTTAATATCATTGCAATCTTGCTGTATAATTGTTATTTTGATATAATACTTCTATAATTTTAATTAATACTTTAATTTTAATCTTTAATCTTTAATTTTAATCTTTAATTTTAATCTTTAATTTTAATCTTTAATTTTAATCTTTAATTTTAATAATGATGCCTTTATAAAAAGGCGTCAATAATTATTAATTAAAATAAGCTTTAAGGCCAATATTTTTAAAACATTTTCAGGAGGCATTAAAATGCAAAACATAGAAAAAATTTTATTCTGTACTGATTTTTCAGATAATGCAGATCTCGCCTTTGAATATACACTTGATATGTGCAGCTTATATAATGCCGAATTAACAATTTTACATATAACACACTCATATAAATTTTCTCCGGTCTGTGATTTCTTTATAAGCATGGAGGTAGGTAAGGTAATCCTTGATGAAAATCAAAAAGC
>DAOWOC010000286.1 GCA_030642225.1 Deltaproteobacteria bacterium | reverse complement strand
TGTGGAAAAAATTTAAGGATTATGACACAGGTTAAACCAGGTATTATTTATCCCATTAAAGGGGCAGTTGCTTGAAAACAAAGAAAAAAACCGGGCTTGTATTTTTCCCTGCCTTTGACTGGGCTATAAGTCCTACTCATCCGGAAAGAGAAGAACGCCTTCTTTATACAAAAGACCAGATTCTTGAAGAGGGTCTGATGGATATTGAAGGGATTATTGAGTATAAGCCTCAGATAGCTACTCCCAAAGATGTCGAAAGGGTTCATTTTTGCGTGCCTGATGTCAGTTCCGTGTGCACTGATTCACATCTTATCTCTGCCGGAGGGGCTATTGCCGCAGCGGACGCAGTTATGAGGGGAGATGTCGACAACAGTTTCGCCCTGGTAAGACCGCCCGGACATCATGCCATGCGGGTAGTGCATGGGGCACGCGGTTTTTGCAATATTAATATTGAAGCAATTATGGTCGAATATATACGTCAGAAATATGGGATAAGAAGGGTCGCTATTATTGATACTGACTGCCACCATGGTGATGGAACCGAAAATATTTACTGGCATGATCCTGATACCCTTTATATCTCCATGCATCAGGACGGCCGTACACTATATCCAGGGACAGGTTTTCCCCAGGACCTCGGGGGGCCGAATGCATATGGCAGAACAATCAATATTCCACTTCCTCCGGGCACATCAAAAAGAGGCTTTCTTTATGCTTTAGAAGAAGTCATTATGCCTGTAATCGAAGATTTTAAACCTGAATTGATTGTAAATTCAGCGGGGCAGGACAATCACTATTCTGACCCTATTACAAATATGAATTTTTCCGCTCAGGGATATGCGCAACTAACTGAGCGTTTAAACCCACACATTGCTGTTCTTGAAGGCGGGTACTCAATAGAAGGAGCTCTTCCCTATGTAAATATGGGTATTATCCTTGCTCTTGCAGGACTTGATTACAGTAATGTTATAGAGCCTGATTATGACCCCATCCATATTGCCCAGTCCTCTCAGGTGGACGACTATATCAAAACAGTATCAGACATGATATGGCGAAGCCTCAGAGAAAAAGATGATGGCCACAAGAGATTGATTGCAGGTAAAAAGAGTATTACAACTGAACGGCATATTTATTATGATACTGATAATATTGCCGAAAAACAGCAGGAAGAAATAATGGTCTGCAACGAATGCGCTGGGGCATTAAAGATAGAATCATACGGGGATAATTATTCCATTCTTGCGATTCATTTACCACGTTATGCATGTGATAAATGTGAAAACCAGGCGTTGCAATGGTTTGACCAGGCTGACAAGGATAAATTCTATCACGTTTATCTACAGGATCAAAAAAGGGATACCTACCGGATTAAAACATAGTACCTTAAATAACAACAGGGCGTTTGCCATGAGGAAATCAGACATTTACAGAAAGCCAGGCTCGTAAAGACATTAACTGTAATAATTTAAAAACAGTACCCAAACTAATCAATATTATTTAAGCTCCCTGTTCTGTATCCCTCAAGATCAATGGTAACAAATGTGAAACCTTGCTCCCTGGCAAGTTTCATACAATCTTTTTTTAATACGGGATCAAGGATCATTTTCATTTCCCTCTCACCCAGCTCAAGACGAAGTATCCTGTCATGGTGTCTTGCCCTGTAGACCTCAAACCCTCTTTTTATCAGAAATTCTTCAATGCATTCCACCTGCCTTAATTTTTCAGGTGTAATACAGGAACCATAAGGGATACGTGAGGCCAAACACGCCATGGATGGTTTATCCCAAACCGGAAGTTTATAAATATCCCTTGCAATTAAACGAATTTCGCTCTTGCCAAGCCCTGCTTCAAGCAATGGACTTATTACAGAAGCCTCCCTTGCCGCTTTAATCCCCGGTCTGTCATCATATAACTTGTCATCAGCATTAGCGCCGTCTGCAACGGCTTTAAAACCGCGCGTTATAGCCTCTTTCCATATCTCTGCAAACAAATTCTTCTTACAATAAAAACACCTGGTTACAGTATTACTTAAAAAATCAGAATTATGCAGTTCATCAGTTGAGATCATAACATGGTTAATACTGTTACACTTAAGCCACTTTATCGCCGCATTATTCTCAAGTCTCGGGTGTATTGGGGATGTTGATATAACAGCAAGCACTGCACTGTCCAGAACCTCCCGAGCTATTGCAAGGACAAGAGAACTGTCAACGCCTCCTGAATAGGCAACGGCAACCCCCCCTGTTTCAAGCAGCAAATCCCTTGCACGATCTAATTTATGCATGTATTCATTACCCATAATTTTTTTCCTTTTCCATAACTGTCTAATAATCTTAAAATTTTAAAAAAAATATTAAGATTATTATATATTTTTTAATTGAAACTCAAAATATATAATAATATAATTAATATTATGCTTGAATTTATATTTATTTCAGGACCGGACAGAGGCAAACGCGTGGTGTTTGACACTGTTCCTATCACTATAGGCAGAAGTTCCTCAAACAAATTTCAAATCAACTCCCGTTTTATTTCATCTCGCCATGGTGAAATTTTAGAAAAAAACGGTCAATATATCTACAGGGATCTTAAAAGTAAAAACGGGACAAATATA
>DAOWOC010000067.1 GCA_030642225.1 Deltaproteobacteria bacterium | reverse complement strand
TTCCATACTTCCAAATCCTCAAATTTCAAAATAACCTCCAGTACTGACAACTGAAAACTGACTAACTGACAACTGACATGGGTTGCGGGTATCCCGCCTTAGACTATTTTATAAGTCCTTTAAGTATTTTCAGGTTAATATAGTCATAGTCCAGGCCATCTTTAATTTTAGGGGTCTCCAGGATTTTTGGAATATTATTAAATCGTTTGTTGTTCATTATATATTCAAAAAAATTTTTTCCAATATACCCCTCGCCTATGTGTTCATGTCTATCCACCCTGGAATCAAGAGGTGTTTTTGAATCATTAAGGTGTATAACACAAAGTTTTTCAAGACCTATTATTTTATCAAAATCGTTTAAGGTTTTTGTATATGATATCATCGTCCGGATATCATACCCGGCAGCAAAGATATGGCATGAATCAAGACAGATGCCGAGTCGTTTTTTGTCTTCAACCATGTTTAAAATATATGCCAATTGTTCAAAGGATTTGCCTATGGTTGTCCCCTGTCCGGCAGTGGTCTCAAGAAGGAGATAGGTATCCGTATAATCAGCTTGATCAAGAACAAGGTTGATTGCCCTGGCGATTCGTTTCATGCCTTTTTCTTCACCTGTCCCCATGTGCGCGCCAGGATGAAGTACAAGCCATTTTATAGAAAGTTGGGTAGTTCGTATTAATTCATGTTTTAATGCCTCGCATGACATGAACCATGTTATATCATCGGGAGATGCCAGATTGATAAGGTAAGATGTATGGGAGACGATTGTTTTTATTTTGGTTTTTTTACATGCCTCTTCAAAAAGGGATATTTCTTTTAACCAAGGTGTTTTTCCTTCCATGTCCTTGGATTTTTGGTAAATATCTGCAAGGCATTACAGTTATATTTTGCTGCCTGATAGATAGCGTTTTCCAGCCCGCCTGTAGTTGGAAAATGAGCGCCGAGTAATGTCATGTGATTTGCAAATCCATATAATTAAAAAGATGAAAGGGCAAAAGAATTATCCTTTACCCTGATTCTATCCCGGCTCTATATTGATTAATCCTTATCCGGTTTGAAAAAATCCATGGAAAATTCCGGTTTTCCTTCATACTTCTTCATGAAAAGGGCAGGGCCGAGGTCTATGCTGTCAAATATCTCCTGGGGAACATCAATCCCTATTTTTTTTAATCCTTTTGCAAGATGTTTCATGTCAGGAGGACATCCGGGTACGGTTATGGGATTTTTAATATTCTTGTGGTCCTTGTTCAATTTAATCTGGCATTTGCCGAGCAGCAGAGTATGGTTCATGTTTGGCCTTGGTCTTTGTATTTTACCTGTCAGGACTTCAACTTCATCAAATGGTTTGCCGTTCCAGAACTGCATAATAAACATCTGGATCATCCCTGTAACTCCTGAGCAGTAAGTACACAGGCTGTTGTCATATCTGGGGTAATATATCCCGGTGATCCCCTTTCGAGCCATCCCAAGGGGAAGGTTGCCTGATTCATCATAAGGGAAATCCCATTTATGGGGGCTTGCGACCGCGTCGATAGGTTCGCCGAAAATATCTAACCAGTCAAGCGATGTGGCAAGGCCTCTTCCTTTACATGCATGAACAAGGTGGGGGATTTCAGAGGGTTCAAATCCCAGAACCTTTGCGCCGACCATGTCAGCGGCAAGAAGATCGGATGATGCTATAAGTATATTACTGCGCCGCGCAGAACCATTAAAACTCGGTCCACGTTCAAGGCTGTAAATACCATCTATAAGAGCGCAGCAAGGTGGAAGCACCTTTGACAGTTTTGCTATATAATAATCAAGGTCTTTTACTAAATCACCTGCATGACAGGTCTTTCGACTCTCTATATCAAGACACCCTTTAAGGTTTTTCTGACTGAGTGATACCTTGGCTTGAGCGTGTGTTTTTAAGACAGGGATATCAACGACAAAATCAGAGTCAAGCAGTGCTTCTGCAAAATTCAGGTTGATCCCGTCCCCAAGGTCAACAGATCTGAATGGCTGCTCAAATGTGTTTATTATCTTTATATCAAAACGTTTTGCAAGGTCATTATACCCCAGAGATTCAAAGGCATGAGCCGGTGTTTCTCTGTCTGAGGGGTCCATTGTCAATGTTCCTTCTCCGATTGTAATAGAACCGACCCCATAATCCCGCAGGATTTTAACGATATCAGTTATAACCCGTGTTGTTGTAATTACGCCCCATGGCGGCATTTGAACCTTTTTTGCCCAAAAAACGACATTGGGTTTGATGAAAACATTGTCATTGGGTTTTAATTTATCAAGGGCATGGGAAAGCTCCAGTATCCTGGCAACTGAATCGCCGGGAGAGTCATATTTTAAGATAGCAACTTTTGTTTTATTCATAAGTTTTTTAACCTCAAATTTTTTAATTTTATTTTTAAAATTTAGATATTAATTAAATTATATCTTATATACCGATAAAATATATCAAGAAATATTATATAAGACAAGACAAAGCCCCCCATCCTTTTACTGTTTTGGATAGAGACATTCTGCGGCTAATGCGCAGTTGCCGCATGCAGGGTTCCTTGCAGTGCAAACAGCCCTTCCGTGATAAATTAACCTCAGACATAGGCTGCTCCATTGATCCTTTGGAATAATATTTATAAGGCTGATTTCAATACTTGCCGGATCTTTTTTATCTGTCATTCCTATACGCCTGGAAAGTCTTGCTACATGGGTATCCACAACAATTGTCTGCCAGCCAAAAGCTGCCCATAGAACCACATTTGCAGTTTTTCTCCCAACGCCCGGCAGACTCGTCAGTTCTTCCATGTTTTCAGGGATTTCACTGTGAAATTTTTCCACAAGTATTTTTGACGTTTTTTTAATATGCCTTGCCTTATTACGAAAAAATCCTGTTGAATGTATAAGCTTTTCTATCATTGCAATCGGGGCATTTGCCATGTTCTGAGGCGTGTTTAATTTTTTGAAAAGTTCTGTTGTAACCTTATTTACCTGTCTGTCTGTACACTGGGCAGAAAGAATTGTAGCTATAAGGAGTTGAAACGGGTTTTGATGATTCAATTGAATCTTGACTTCAGGGTAATTCTTTTCCAATAAGTCAATGATTTTATTGATACTTTCCCTGTTATGCTTTAACTTATTATTTATTTTTTTCATACATGTTTTATGCAAGAAATCGCTTCTCTTTACTGAAAAAATATCTTATAAAATAACTGGTGTATATATTGTAAAATTATTTTTTTTAGGGGGTTTAAAATGTTTCCTCCTCTTGGCAGAATACTTGTTGAGCTTGGCTATGTAAAAGAAGAACAAATTAGCGAAGCTCTTCAAAGGCAAAATAAGATTGATCAGGAATTGAGCCTTTCTCGATCAAAAGAATTATCATCAATCATTCGTAGTGTCAATAAGGCCAGAGTCTTATGGAAAAACCGCAGGCTTGGAGAAATCCTTGTCAGTATGGGGGTTGTTACAGAAAATCAGGTCGAAGATGCATTAAAAAGGCAGAAAACCATAAAATCGCATACGGTTTCCATATCAGACAAAGAGGCTGCCTCACTCTTAACCATCCCCTCTTTGATAAATTCTGCCCTTAATATTTATGACCTGTTGGCCAATGTTATTAATTGTAGTAAAAATATAGTAAACGGGATGGAATGTATATTATTTATTTGTGATGAAAAGACCGGAAATTTGTCAGCCATGATATTTACGGACTCATTAACTGAAGATGAACAGCCGTTTTTTTCCTTTGAAGGCAGTGCTGTGGGTTGGGTTATAACCAATGGGCAGGGTGTTATAATTAATGATATACTTCAGGAAAAACAGTTTAATAATAAAGAATTCAGTTTATTCCCTGATATGCAAATTAAATCCTTAATTGCCGTTCCAGTGAAAATAAAGGGGATTGTAGTCGGTGTTGTTCTTGTAATAAATAAAAATAATAATGATGTGTTTAATGAAAATGACCGGTTGCTGTTAAACGGAATTTCAAACCAGATTGCAATAATCCTTGATAATATAAGACTTATGAGCGAAGTGGATAAAAGTCTGAACGAACTTCAAAAAGCGCATATCAGGATACTTCAAATAGAAAAACTTTCTGCAATCAGCGAGATGGCAAGCGGAATTGCTCATGATTTTAATAATATTCTGGCTGGTATTGTCGGGAGAGCCCAGCTTTTAAAACAAAAGACATTCCAGATTGATGATCCTTTGATAGCAAAAAGTATCAATGTTATTGAAAAGGCTGCAGCTGACGGTGTTGCGATTGTTGAAAGGCTGCGTAATTTTACTGCAACTAAAAAGACAGATGAAAAATTTTTTCATTTAAATATAAATACTATTATCCTGGATGTCATTGATTTTACTATGACTCGCTGGAAAAATGAGGCCAAATCCAAAGGCATAAAGATAAATTTTACAAGTGATCTTGCAGATGTTCCGCTTGTCAATGCTCAGGAGACCGGCATTAGAGAAGTTTTGATTAATTTGATTTATAATGCGATTGATGCATTGCCTGATGGAGGAGATATAAAAATATCAACCGGTATTAGTGATGCAAATGTTGTTATCAGTATCACTGATTCCGGGACAGGTATAAAAGATTCATTAAAGACAAAGATATTTGATCCTTTTTTTACTTCAAAGGATAAATCTCATTCAGGATTAGGTCTGAGTGTTTCATATGGTATTATTAAACAACATGGGGGTATAATAGATATAGAAAGCAGTGGGAATAAAGGCACAACAATACAGGTAACCCTCCCCGGGATAATGGTTGAAGATAACAAATATAATGGAAAATCCCTATCGCAGCCAAGGAAAAATTCTGAGATATTGATGATTGATGATGATATGACAGCCAAATATCTCCTGGCCGAGGTGTTGAAGGATGAGGGATATAATACAATTATTGTTGAAGCGGGATTAAGCGGTCTTGAGAGAGTAAAGGAACAAGCCTTTGATATTGTAATAATTAAGCGGAATATACATGATTTGAGTGGGCTTGAGATTGCGAGGGAAATAAGATTTAATGATGACCGTATATTAATTATTATTATCCTTGAATGGGATGATGAAATAGATGATCAAATCATTAAGGAAATTGGAATAAATCTTGTCATTAAAAAACCCTATCAGATAAATTCGATTATCTGGCAGATAAATAAGATGTCCGGCAAGATTTGATAAATTTAAAATATTTTTATTGAAAAACAGGTTGTATAATGAAATCTCAATCATATAAAGATGCAGGGGTAGATATAGATATCGCAAATGAGTTTGTGGACAGGATTAAACCTTTAATTAAAAAAACTTTTAAGAGCAGTGTTTTAAGTGATATAGGAGGTTTTGGAGGACTTTTTTCGCTTAATATTTTAAATTATCGTAATCCTGTTCTGGTCTCTTCAACGGATGGCGTGGGTACAAAATTAAATATTGCCTTTCAAACTAATCGTCATGACACAATAGGGATTGATCTCGTTGCAATGTGTGTGAACGATATTATTGTTCAGGGCGCCGAACCCCTTTTTATGCTGGATTATATCTCTACTAGCAAGATAGATATTGTTGTTCTGGAACAGGTCGTAATCGGAATAACAGAAGGCTGCAAGGCTGCAGGATGTTCTCTTATCGGGGGAGAGACTGCTGAAATGCCTGATTTTTTTAAGCAGGGTGAATATGATGTGGCCGGCTTTACTGTAGGGATTGTAGAAAAGGAAAAGATTATAGATGGTTCCAATATTCGGCCTAGGGATGTGATCATCGGTATAGGGTCATCAGGTCTTCACAGTAATGGATATTCTCTTGTGCGGAATATTATTTTTAAAAAACTTGAGATGAAGATTGATGATATTATTGCAGAATGTAAATGCACTGTTGGTGAAGAACTTTTAAAGCCCACAAAGATTTATGTAAATACAATTCTTAACCTTTTACGTGATTTTAATATAAACGGGATGGCAAATATCACAGGAGGGGGTATTGCTGAAAATCTTGTCAGGATACTTCCTGATTCATGTAAGGCAAATATAGATAAAGGGTCATGGGAACAACCCCCTATTTTCAGTTTTCTTAAGGATGCGGGCAATGTCAAGGAAGATGAGATGTTGAGGATATTTAACAATGGCATTGGGATGATTCTCGTGGTAAGGGATGGACATGCCCCGGAAATTATGCACCGGTTAAAAGGTCTTGATGAGAAGGCATGGATAATTGGCAGGGTCAGTATAAGGAAAGAGGGCGGAGAAAGTGTTGTTATAAATTGAACTTTGACAACCTTGTAAATAAATCATCAGATTTAAAATGAATAAAGATAATATTAAGATAGGCATCTTGATCTCAGGCAGAGGTAGTAACCTGAGCTTTATTCTTGATGCAATTAATTCAGGCAGGATTCCCGGCGAAATTGTTGTGGTTAT
>DAOWOC010000327.1 GCA_030642225.1 Deltaproteobacteria bacterium | reverse complement strand
TGCTCTAATGGTATCCAGGCCGGGTATGCCGGCCCGTTTTCTTTTTTGCAGGGGAAAAATTATAGTGAGGAGGAGTGGTTTAATGCTTTGTTAAACCATGAAAAAGAATATTATATCAGTGATATATACCTTGGATTCAGAAATAAACCGCATTTTACAATAGCGACTCTGTATATCATAGATGGCAAGTCCTATATTATGCGGTCAACTTTGGACCCGGACAAATTTTATATGTTTTTACGAACAATAAGTCACGGCAAGGAAGTTGAGTCATCATTAATAAACAGAAAAGGGTTATATCAGATTGTAGACCCTGACAGAGGAGAATTACTTGGCAGGTGTGATTATATGCCATCAGATATTGACAAAAGCGGTGTCTCTGAAATAATTGAAAAAGATGGTCATGTCTTAATTGCACATACATGGCTTAAAGAAACAGACTGGGCATTGCTTGTCAGACAACCCTTAAGCATCGCTCATGCTCAGATGTATTATGCAAGACGGATTATGGCGATTAGCCAGACTGTTATTCTGCTTTTAATCGTAGCTTTAATATTTTTTATAACCAATAAATTGATTGGCCGTGCACAGGAGACCGCAGAAAAAAAACAGCAGTTGCAGTATCAGCTCATTCATGCATCAAAATTGGCATCAGTGGGAGAGCTCGCAACAGGTGTCGCACATGAAATCAATAATCCGCTTGCAATAATTACCTCAACGAGTGGTGTTATCAAGGATATGCTGAATCCGGAGTTTAATATGGATTCAAGCCCTGAGAATATAGTAAGTGAGGTTGAGATTATTGAATCCGCAGCCTTCAGAGCAAAAGGTATTACAATGCAGCTGCTTAATTTCGGGCGAAAAGATGAAGTCAGGTTTATCTCATGCAATATAAATCATATTCTTGATGAGGTCATAGGTGGATTAAAGGAGCGTGAGTTTAAAGTTGCGGACATTGCACTTATCCTGAAATATGATCCTGACCTTCCGGAAATATACCTTGATCCTGACCATATCAGGCAGGTATTTCTGAATCTTATCAATAATGCCGGTGATGCCATTTCAGGCCCTGGTTCAATTACTATTATAACAAAAAGTGATAGTGACAATATCTATGTAACGGTCAAGGATTCCGGAGAGGGAATGTCCAGTGACGAGATGAAGCAGATATTTAATCCGTTTTATACCACAAAAGAAGTGGGCAAAGGCACCGGTCTCGGGCTTAGCGTTTCTATCGGCATTGTGGAGTCAATGGGAGGAACGATAAATGTTCAAAGTTTAAAAGGAGCAGGCAGCGCCTTTACGGTATCTTTGCCCATAAATAAATTAAAAGGAGCGGATTGTGGTAGATAATTCAATTACAAATAGTAACGGAAAAAAAATATCTGTACTGCTTATTGATGATGAAGATCGATTTCGAGAGGCCCTTGCCAGGCAACTCAGCAACCGAGGGTTTGCAGTTATGGACACAAGCAATGGCGAAGATGCAATTAAAATCGTTCGTCATAAAAATCCTGAAGTTGTAGTACTCGATCAAAAAATGCCTGGTATGGATGGCATACAAACTTTAAAAGAATTAAAAAACATAAGACCTGAAGTGCAGATAATCATGCATACTGGTCACGGTGGCATAGAATCAGCGCGAGTTACAGGGAAACACGGTGTGTTTTATTATCTTGAGAAGCCCTGTGATCTTGATGAACTTATACGCGTAATTAATGCCGCTTCCGAGGAACATAAATATGCACTTGCTATTCATGAAATTCCGGAAAAAAAGAGAAACAGTTTAAAGGAGTGGCTGATTGGAGTGCAGAATGCCAGACCAGGCATAATCATGCTCGGCATTATACTGTTTTTAATGATTATAATGATGCCGACCCCAAAAATGCTTAACTCTTTTTTGACAGCAGAAAAAACAGGTGAAATGGGCGAAGCCATCTCAGGTTATTCAGAATATCAGAAGATGGAAAAAAACCAGACCATCGCCGAGTATTATATAAAAAAAGCGCAACTGTATAAAAAAACAAAGACAATTGACGGCAAAACAGTTAAAATACCTTTCAAGACAGACCAGGTAGCTTTTCGCGCGAAGGTAATGATTGGCGTCCTTGTGATTGCTGCGCTTTTTTGGGCC
>DAOWOC010000061.1 GCA_030642225.1 Deltaproteobacteria bacterium | reverse complement strand
CCTCATCGGTTGACACATGGAGAAAACAATGGTTTTCATGCCCTGGAGTATCAATCCATAATTTTTTAGCTGCCTTGAGCAAAGCATAGGTACCCATGATATTTGTCTGTATAAAAGCATCAGGCCCGAGGATTGAACGATCAACATGAGATTCTGCCGCAAAATGAACTATGGTATCAATATCTTCTTTGTTCAATATATCTTCAACAAGATTATGGTTGCAGATATCACCATGGATAAAATGAAAATTGGATAAATTTTTAACCTGATAAAGATTTGCCGGATTCCCGGCATAAGTAAGGATATCGAGAACCACAACATGGTCATCAGGGTGTTTTTTAAGCCAGTAATGAACAAAATTAGACCCTATAAAACCAGCGCCGCCTGTTACAAGCAATCTACGCATCAGTATTTTCTTTTAACTCCTTTAACATCTTCCGCAGGGATTCACGCCAGTGAGGAGCGTAATATCCAAGGCTGTTCCAGGTAAGACCTTTGTTTAGAACACTGTAACAGGGACGTTTCGCTGGAACAGGATAATCAACAGTGCCTATGGGTTTTATTGTGATATCATGTGTTAACAATCTAATCGCCATGGCCTCTTCCTTTATTGCAACGGCGAAATCATACCAGGATGCAACCCCTGAATCACTCCAGTGAAAGATTCCGTGGATGCCCTGTTTTTTTATAAAATTCCATATTGCTTCAGCAAGACCCTTTGCCCATGTAGGCGTTCCAATCTGATCAGCTACAATCCCAATCTCAGTTTTATTACCCATAAATCTGAGCATACTTTTTACAAAATTATTTCCATGCATGGAGTAGAGCCAGGATGTTCGTATAACTAAGGCATTTTTATTAGCTATATCCAGTACGTGTTTCTCTCCCATAAGTTTGCTCAGGCCGTAAACGCTTAAAGGAGCTGTTGCATCATCAGTGGTGTATGGGGTTGATTTCATGCCGTCAAAGACAAAATCGGTTGAGATATGAATAAGTTTGGCGCCTGCTTTCATGGCTGCAAAAGCAATATTTGCCGCACCGGTCTCATTAACAGCAAAGGCATCTTCTTTTTTCTCCTCTGCCTTATCAACAGCCGTATATGCAGCGGCATTAATTATATAGTCAGGAGAATGTCCAGCCACTATCCGAATAACAGCATTTTTATCAGAGATATCAACATCCTCATAATCAAGGGGAATAATATCAATTTTTTCAGGCGCAGTGCGCCGCAGTTCCCATCCTAACTGTCCAAGTGCTCCAAAAAGCATTACCCTCATGTATAGACCTCGGTTTCCTTAAAACTAGCACCTGATGCATCCTTTTTAGAAAGCAGCGGGGGGAAACCATTAACAAGAGGCCAATTAATACCTATTTCAGGATCATCCCAGACAAGAGTCCGCTCATGCTCAGGTGCATAAAGATTTGTACATTTATAAATAAATTCAGCTGTTTTACTAACAACATAAAAGCCATGCGCAAATCCTGGTGGAACCCAGAGCATCCGTTTGTTTTTATCTGAAAGGTTTATGCCAACCCATTTCCCAAAGGTTTTGGCTCCCCTTCGCAAATCAACAGCCACATCAAAGACCTGGCCCGCGATTACCCTGACAAGTTTTCCCTGGGGTTGTTTAATTTGATAATGCAGCCCGCGCAATGTTCCCTGAACCGATTTGCTGTGATTATCCTGAACAAAAGGAAGGGCAATGCCGGCATGCTTAAATTTTCCCGCCTGCCAGGTCTCCATAAAAAAGCCCCTCTCATCTCCAAAAACCACTGGCTCAATAATCATAACATCAGGGATTTCCGTGGGGATAAATTTCATAATAAAAGACCTTGAAGAATTTGATGTTTTAATAAATAATTATTTAAAATTATAAAAATAAATTATCTAATAATTTTTTTATTCATAACACAAACATCAAATATTATCCTCAAGATTTTCTGCTTATGCAATTCATAAATAAAAAATAACGGGCGTGTTATGCACACCCGTTATTAATATAAGAGGAAAATCAAGAAAGCGGCTGTTTGTAAATATTAAAAAAACAACCTGTTTAATAAAACTATTTTAACAACTGCATGAGCCACCACAACTGCCACTAGCACAGGATGACATATTGGAAGTTATATTATAACCGCCCGCACCGGTAGTTTCACTAAAATCAACCTTTACAGGCCTGACCTTTTCCAGCAAATCCTTCTCTATCATAAAGGTAATACCATTTTTTTCATAGACAAAGTCTTCTTCTCGAGGCTCGTCCAGAGCCATGCCCAAACTGGGCCCGGATCAGGCTCCCTGGCTTAACATAATACGAATATTGGGAAGCTCTTCCCGCTCTTTCATAAATTCCCTGATCATCTCCAATGCTTTTTCAGTTACTTCAAACATACGCCCTCCTTATCAAAATATATTTATTTTTTACTAAATAAAGTATTATTTAATTTAAACATTAATAATATTTTGTCAATTAACTTCTTAACATTAATGTTAAAGAATTACTGTAAATCGCTGAAAAATCAACTTTACAGGATGATATTAAAAGTTTTATTATATTTAACAGGTGATTTTTAATTTAAATATTTCAACAGAGGTTTAATCTATGGAGGTTTAATCTATGAGTGATGTCTTAATAGATAATATAAAAAAAATAAAGGCACATATAGGTATAATCGGTCTTGGTTATGTTGGTATACCTCTTGCCCTGCGATTTCTTGAAAAAGGTTTTAAGGTAACTGGTTTTGATGTTGACAAAAAAAAGATTGAGGCGCTTAAAAATGGCTTTTCTTATATAAAGCACATAAACCTTGATATAATAGTAAAAGCTTATAAAGAAGATAAATTCGTTCCCACAGATAATTTTAAAAAACTCTCAGAACCGGACTGCCTGATTATATGCGTTCCAACCCCTTTGACAGACAAGCTTGACCCTGATCTTACATTTGTACAACAAACAGCTGAGATGATAGCAGGGAGGCTTCGACCCGGCCAGTTAATCGCCCTGGAAAGTACGACATATCCGGGAACCACAGATGAAATACTCCTGCCAATGTTTGAAAATACCGGTTTAAAGGCAGGCAAAGATTTTTTTCTAATATTCTCACCTGAACGCGAGGATCCAGGCAACGCAAACTTTAATACCAGGACTACCCCCAAAGTAGTAGGAGGCGTGACAAAAGAATGCAGAAAAGTCGGAGAAGCCCTTTACAACTCTGTTATTGACAAGGTGGTGGTTGTCTCGTCAACACGTGTTGCGGAAATGACAAAACTTCTGGAAAATATCTTCAGATCCGTAAATATTGCACTTGTAAATGAACTTAAAATACTTTGTGATCGTATGGAAATAAATCTTTGGGAAGTAATAAAGGCTGCTTCCACAAAACCTTTCGGCTTTACCCCATTTTATCCGGGTCCTGGTCTTGGAGGGCACTGTATACCAATTGATCCATTTTATCTTGCGTGGAAGGCAAAAGAATATAATTTTGCCACCCGTTTTATTGAGCTTGCCGGTGAAATTAATACCAGCATGCCATCTTTTGTTGTAAATAAGATACAGGATGCCTTAAACAATAAGGAAAAAAGCCTTAAAGGCTCAAGAATATTAATTTTGGGTGTAGCCTATAAAAAGAATGTGGATGACGACAGGGAATCCCCTGCCTATCATATAATTGACTTATTGCAAAAAAAAGGTGCTGTAATCCTTTACAATGATCCATTTGTCCCACAACTGAAAAAAAGCAGGAAACATAATTTCGGCCTGTCCTCAATGGATCTGACCACTGACTTGTTATCAGGGGTTGATGCTGCGATTATTGTCACGGATCATTCAGCATATGATTATAATTTCATCTGTATGCACGCCCCCATTGTTGTTGATACACGGAATGCGACAGACGGGCTTGAAGAGATTTATAGAGAAAAAATTGTAAGAGCATGAAATTACAAAGACATTTATGATTTTTTAGAAATTTTGTCTGGCCAGAAACATTTTAATTTATTTGCAATAAAATGCATGAAATATATTGCAAGTAAAATAAAAACAGGGTATCTTTTATACTCCTGATAGTTGATTTTTCTTTATTTTCCAAATTCTACCGCTAATTTCAAAACACTATGTATGTAAAATTAACACTTTAAGGCATATTTTATTAAATATCATTAATTTAAATTAAGCCTTAACTCCATTGTTTTATTTATCATTTTGCTATTATATTTTTTGCACTGTCCTTTCAATAATGATTATTTCTTTTAAAAAATTAAATTGTGATGGCCAATATTTTTTAACTGTTTTGTAAATTTAAACAATTATTAGAATATTCTTGAGGGAGGGAAATGAAATGACACAACAAACAGCAAGTAATCTTAAAAAAAGCATCAGTGAATTAGAGGATTCAAAACAATGGTGGTGGGCAGCCGAAAAAAAGAGATCTGCAAGGCTTGATTATTTGAGAAAAGCTGTCTGGAAAAAAGGAAAAAAGGGCGGGATGTTCGAGCCCGGGATCAATGTTGATCTGGAAAGACCTGTCCTGTTTACTGAATCATGGCAGCAGAATGAAAGTGACATTTTAATGATGAGAAGGGCAAAGGCAGTCTCGCATGTACTTGATAACATTACAATATTCATTACTGATCATGCCCAGATCGTTGGATATGAGGGAAGTCTTCCAAACACTATTATGTGGCATCAGGAACTTGGGAGTTTTGTCAATGATGAAATATATAATGATCCTATTCTGGTTCCGGAACCTCAGAAAGAATCTTTAAAAACCATGGCTAAAATCAATAATTACTGGGGATCAAGGGATTCTATTGGCAGGGCGCTAAGATTATTGTCACCGGAAGAGGCAGTTAAGATAATGACTACCGCAATCATGTGGGGGCTTCCATTTGGTGGAAGCTTTGGATATTCAGGAAAGGATTTTGAATATTTGTTTAAGGGAGACAGGGGATTTGCCGATATAATTGATGAAATACAGGACAGGATTGATGAAGCTGAAGAAAAAATTGACGGTAATCCAGGACCCGATATACTGCCACTATATGACAAGCTTCTTAACTGGGAGGCAATGCAGGTAATTCTTGAAGGCTGTATTAATGCAGCAAGACGTTACTCAAGACTGGCCAAAATCATAGCTGAAAATTTTGAATCAGACCCCAAACGCAAGGAAGAACTACTTAAAATTGCAGAGACCTGTAAACGTGTTCCTGCACATGCCCCAAGAAATCTTCAGGAATCCTTTCAATATGATCATTTTATTCAGGTATGGACACGCTTTGAAGATTTGGAATCAGCATGGCCATGCAGGCCTGATTACTATCACTGGGATTTATACAATAAAGATGTAAATATTGAAAAGAATATTACAAAAGAAGAGGCATTGGATCTTGTAGGTGAATTGCTTATCCGTGCGCATGAAATGGGTCATTATCTCGCAAGGCTTGGTACAGAAGCGCTTCAGGGAATTGTCGGCACCTGGGTCTGGACCATGGGCGGGGTAAATCAGGATGGAAGTGATGCCTGTAATGATCTGACTGTTGCATTTCTTCAGGCCGCGAGACTGGTCAGGGTATCAAACCCGACTTTTGGATTCAGGTGGCATCCAAAGGTAAAAGACGAGGTAATGAGAGAGGTCTTTGAGTGCATTCGTCATGGACTTGGTTATCCAAGCATACGCAATGATCCCGTACTGATAGCAAATGGTATGTACTGGCATGGACACCCATTAAAGGAGATG
Organism: Deltaproteobacteria bacterium; assembly: GCA_030642225.1. Lineage (GTDB taxonomy): Bacteria > Desulfobacterota > DAOWOC01 > DAOWOC01 > DAOWOC01 > DAOWOC01. Next base: position 928 of record DAOWOC010000061.1, on the reverse strand, counting down.
AGAACATGGGTTCACCAGGCCTGTATGTCGCCATGTCCCGCAACCAAGCATGGGGCTCAGCCTTGCCGCATGGCTTCAGCCACTATGAATTGCGCAAAGATGATGGAATACGCTCTGCATGATGGATATGATTATTGTATAAATATGCAGATGGGGCCAAAAACAGGTGATGCAAGTCAATTCACTGATTTTGAACAGGTTTTTGAGGCCTGGGTAAAACAGATGGAATGGCTGATGAACTTTGGGACAAGGATAACTAACATAGGGAGAATAAAGAGCCCTGAATTATTTAGCCGCGCATTTCTTTCGGCAATATCTGAGAGATCTATTGAGAGCGGTCTTGACATTATTAATCCGAAAGGTGAACGAGGTAATGCCTGGGTTACTTTTTTTACATGGGTTGAAAATGCCGACAGTCTTGCTGCAATAAAGAAACTCGTGTTTGATGAAAAAAAATACACCATGAAAGAGCTTGTCGCTGCATTGAGAAGTAACTGGGACGGCAAGGAGGAAATGCGTATAGATTTTGTTAAAAATGCCCCGAAATGGGGAAACGATGATGATTATATAGATGACATAATGCTCAGGTGTTTAAGGGAAGTTGCAAGGCATTCACATGAGATAAAGTGTACTTCCGGCAATAACTGGCCTGCCCTGCCGGAAAATGTAAGTGGAAATATACACTGGTCTAATATGGTCCATGCACTGCCAAATGGAAGAAAACTGGGAGATGCCCTTTATGACGGCGGTATTTCCCCTGGCCCGGGTCTTGATAAAAAAGGGCCTACCGCTGTTTTAAAATCCTGCAGTAAAATAGATCATATTACAGAAGGAAGGGCATTTTTATTAAACCAGCGTCTTTCGCCAACTCAGCTTTCCGGTGAAAAGGGTTATCAATTATGGAAGGCATATATCAAGACATGGGCTG
>DAOWOC010000223.1 GCA_030642225.1 Deltaproteobacteria bacterium | reverse complement strand
GTGCTTGAAGCGCTTCCCGGCGCCAACTGCGGCGCTTGCGGAGAGGCTGGATGCGCGGGATATGCAACAAAAATAATTGAATCCTGCGCTGCCCCAAATCTTTGTCCCGTTGGCGGCTCTGATGTTACAAATGCCATCTGTTCAATTATGGGAATTGAGGCAGAATTGCAAAAACCTAAAACAGCGCGTGTTGCATGTCAGGGGGGCCGCGATGTTGCCTTAACTGAATTTATCTATGACGGTCCTAAAAGCTGCCTGGCCGCGGGCCAAATTATGGGCGGCTTTAAGGTATGTCAGTACGGATGCCTTGGGCTGGGAGATTGCGAGCGTTCCTGTCCATTTGACGCAATTCATATAGATGACAAAGGAATTCCACAGGTTAACAAAGAAAAATGCACAGGATGCGGAAACTGTGTTTTGGCATGCCCAAGAAATATTATTAGTCTTATTGACAGCGATTTTGATGTTTATGTGCTTTGTAAAAATAAAGAAAAGGGGCGTGTAGTAAAGCAGGGCTGTTCTGTGGGATGTATTGCCTGTAAAAAATGCGTAAAGGCATGCAAGGAGATTTTTGCTGATAATTCTGATATTGAGGCGGCTATTGAGGTTATAAATTTTCTGACGGTTATTGATTATGATAAATGTACAAATTGCGGCGAATGCGCTCTGGTATGCCCGCAAAATGTTATAAAATACAAGAACGTAGTTTGTTTAAACCAGTAACAGTATGAAGCCAATTGGAAAAATGACAGGCCCGGAAAAGGTTGCGGCTCTCATGGTTGCCCTTGGAGCTGACGCAGCTTCTAAGGTTATGAAATCCCTTGATTATGATACCTTAAATAAAATTACTGTCGAGATTGCAAAGATAGGTGAAATATCAATTGAAGAAAAGGAAGAGATGATTGGCGAATTCATGATCGAATTTAAAAAAAATCACAAGGCTGTCTTTGGCGGGGAAAACATAGCCAGAGATTTTATTGTATCTGCCTTTGGTGATGAAAAAGCAGATGAGATATTTAGCAACCTTACCAAAAAAGATCTTGAAAAGGGGTTTGATTTTGTGAAAAATATTGATTCTGAGCATCTTGCATCCTTGCTTGAAAATGAAAGCCCGCAGACAATAGCTGTTACTTTTTCCCATCTCCCCTCGCGCAAAGCTGCTGATATTTTGAATATATTGCCCCCTTATACCGGGAAAGAGGTTTCAAAGAGGATGGCGAGGATGGGAAAAACATCGCCTGAAGCAGTTCTTGAAATTGCCCGAACCCTTAAAGACAAGTGCGAAAAACAGATGGAACTTAACAACAATTATCAAGCGCCTGATGGAATTGACACTCTTGTAAATATCCTTGGCGGCATGAGTCTTGATCAGGAAAGAAGGCTAATCGATTACTTCGACATTACTATCCCTGATATTGCCGAAAAGATAAGGGCAAGTATCTTTAATTTTGAGCAAATTGTTAATCTGACTCATCAGGAGATACAGATAGTCATTGATGAACTGAATGATGACTATATAGTTGCAATAGCCCTAAAAGGCGCTGGTGACGAGATTAAGTTTAAATTTTTTAGAAATATGAGTCTTAACAGGGCAACAGATATTCTCAACGAGATGGATGAGATGGGGCCTAAGAGGATCTCGGAGATAAACGAAGCCCGGGAGAAAATCGTAAGGGTTATGAGAGAGCTTAATGACTATGGAATGATAAATTTGCGCAAGGATAAGGAAAGATATGTCGAGTGATATTTTATAACCCTTCGGAGATTCGGGGTTAACGCTGAAGGGAGAATTCTGAATCTGTAAATGCCCTTAAAAAAGACCAAATGCCTCGAAGCTCTCACTACCTTTTTACAATTATCACGATAAACTGAAAACTGATTGCGGTTAATTATCATTTATCGTAAATGACTATAGTCCCATTCTTTTCAATCCTCTTGTAGAGTTTCTTAACCTTTACGCCTATTTTACTTATGCTGTGTCCGTTATAAATGCGCATAATATCGCTCACATAATCTATTGTAGATTTAATTGATGGGATTTTCATCGATTTTTTAACCCTTCCAAGGCCGGCATGATACGCTGCCAGCGCAAGGGGGATGTCGTTTTTAAAATAGTTTAAAAGCGATTTAAAGTGTTTTATGCCCGCGTTCAGATTTTCCTCAGGATCAAGCGGATCCTTAGTATTATAGAATCTTGAGGTCTCCTGCATAATCTGCATGAGTCCCATAGCCCCGGCTTTTGACACTGCATCTGCCTTAAAATTGGACTCAATCCTGATGATGCATTGTATAAGGTAAGTTTCCACACCCTCCTGTGTCGATATCCTTCTTATAAGCGTGTTATAAGGGCTTTTAAAGATGATCTTTTTATGTAAATCATTTTTTTTGTCTTTATCAACAGAGTAATATTCAACAGTTCCATCCTTCAAAATCCTTTTATTTATTTCAGCATACAATAGAGGCATGTTGATAAAACAAAAGCAAAAAAATAAAACTTGGAATATTAAAATTTTTATATACATAGTAATGGCTTGGCGTCTATAAAATAATATGAATCGGCTGTTCTGCTTGCTTCCGGTTAAATCGTGTAATGAGCTTACATATAGAGAGATCGGGAATTGATGTAAAAAAAAGGATGCCCTCTCCAGGACATCCCTCAGTAATCATATTTTAGTTATTAGCTATTTCTTCTGGTGACAAGCTTTACAACTTTTCGGTCCCTTATTCATTTTTTTATGGCATCCCTTGCAATTTTTGTGAATCTCTTTCTTTCCTTTTTTGCCCTTGTGACATTTTGCGCAGGGATCATCCTGATTTCCTTTATGGTGGCATACCTTACAATCATTTATTCCTGCCTTTGCATGTTTAGTATGGCTGTAGATTGCCGGTCCCTTTTTGCTGCCGATTTTGGTAACCTTTAAATCTTTAGTAGGTCCGCCAGCATAAATTATAAGGGGTAAAGCAACTATAACGCCAATAAAAAAAACTAAAAAACGCTTCCTCATAATTCTACTCCTTTTTTTTATTTTAGTCATTATCGTCTAATATGCCAAAATTGTCAAGAAAATATAAAAAAATTCATACTCAACATTAACCCTTAAAATACTGAGAGTAAAAATAAACCTTCTCCTATATATGCAAAAGAGAACGATATGTTCCAATACTTCTTTCACAGGTATCAAACTTTTTGCATTTATAATATAGGGCTGCTGCCTT